>JAPLGX010000085.1 GCA_026389925.1 Chloroflexota bacterium | reverse complement strand
TGACCGGCAGCAAATGGAAGGCACGCAGCACGCGCTGTAAGAAGGGCAGCTCGATCTCGAGCGAGTGCTCCTCGTCGCGGCGCACCCGCGCCAGGCCCAGGCCGAGCCGCGCCTCGAGGCCTGCGCTGAGCTGCTCGAGCGCCGCAGCGTCCACCGGGATCTCCCCCAGCGGCGTGGCGTAACCGGTATGGGCTGTGGTGAGCACGGGCGCAAGATGCGCATGATGCATGGGCGAGACGACCGCGGCCAGATCGGCCTGCGTGCCCGCCAAGCATTTGAAGGCATATGCGGCCACCGCGCCCGAGTAGCGGTGACCGGCGTGCGGTGCGAGGACGCCGATCACTCGGCCCTTGGGCACTTTCACCTCGGCCTGCGCGAGGAATCGATCCACGCTGGCCGCGAGTTCCCGCGCATCGGCGGGGTACCACGTTCCGGCAATTGGGGATGGTCGAAGCGACATCGATGACCTCCGCGCTGGAGGGAAGCACTCCGCGCTGCGCCTGTGCGGAGGGATCAGGCCTCGCCATTGTACTTCACTCACCTGGCGGAATGGTGCGTGCCTCTCTGGGGTATGATTGCCGGTGCAGGCACAGATTGTTGCGGGTAGAGCTTGCGCGACGCTGACCTCATGGACGAAGCCGCCCTCCTTCGCGACGCCCAACAGGGTGACCTGGACGCGTTCAACCGTCTGGTACTGGCTCACCAGAGCCGGGCCTACGCACTCGCCTCGCGCATGCTGGACGACAGTGAAGCCGCAGCCGACGTGACCCAGGAAACCTTTCTCTCCCTTTACCGCCACCTGCGCGACTTCCGCGGCGGCTCGCTGCGCGCCTACATTTTGCGCAGCGTGACCAATGCCTGCTACGACGAATTGCGCCGCCGCAAGCGCAGGCCGTCCGTTTCGCTCGATGCTATGGCCTCTTCCGACGGCGAGCAGGACAGCGGGCGGGCCTTCGAGCCCGCCGACCCGGGGGAGACGCCCGAAGACTACCTCACCCGCGGTGAGATGCGCCGCGCGATCGAGGACTGTCTGCGCCGCCTGACCGACGAACAGCGGGCGGTGGTGCTCCTGGCCGATGTGCAGGCGATGGATTACAGCGAGGTGGCCGCGGTGATGCAGACTGCGCTGGGCACGGTCAAGAGCCGGCTGGCGCGTGCCCGCGCCAACCTGCGCGATTGCCTCGCCCTGCGCGGGGAACTTCTGCCGGAGGCATTTCGTCTTGAGGCTGAGGCTTCGGCATGAAACCCTCGACCTCTCTTCCTGCGCGCGACCTTGAGCGACTTTCGGCTTACCTCGACGGCCAGTTGAGCGAGTCCGAACGCATGGTCTTGCTTGAGCGGTTGCAGCGCGAGGCCTCTTTCGCGCGCGCCCTAGAGGAATTGCGTCGGGTACGCGAGGCGCTGCGCGCCCTGCCGCCGGTTCGTCTGCCTCGCAACTTCACCCTGACGGCGGAAATGGCCGGGCGGTCCCGCCCGCGCGCTTCGCGCGGATTTGTGTTGGCCTGGGGTTCGGCATTGGCGACACTTGCCTTGGCCGTGGTTGCCGTCGCGGATCTTGCAGGCGGCGGGCTCATGGTCGCACGAGTGGCAGCCCCGGCGGCGCCGGCTGCCGAAGAGCAGATGGCGCCGGCGCTCATGGCCGCGCCCACCGGGCTCGAACCGCGCGCCGCAACCGACAATCAGGCGGACCAGACGACCCCCGGCGAATCGGCCGCACCCGGCGGCGCACTGGCAGGCAGCGGTTCGACCACCGAGACTGCGGGTGCCCCGCTTCTCGCCCAGGAGAAGTCGTCCAGTGCCACCGCGACTCCCGCGCCCGCCGAAGCTTCCCGGCTGAGCCCGACATTCACAGCGATGGCCACTCCGACGGCTGAAGGCGAGGCGCTGTTCACTTTGGGCGGGGGAGCCCAAAGCCCAACCCCGACCCCACCTGCCGCCGAACCGCCGATGGAGTTGACCGCGCCCGCAGCAGTGTCCGCTCCACCGGCCGTCATCAGCCCGCTGCGCCTGATCGAGGCCGGGTTGGCCCTTCTCGCGCTAGCGCTGGCTGTCGCGGCCCTGCTCGCGCGCCGGGTTGGGCGATGACGCGGCGCGAACCCGTGCGCTTCTGTATTCGCTGCGGCGCGCCCACCGAGGCGCGCCCTGCCTTTGGTCGCCTGCGCGCGGTGTGCACGCGCTGCGCCTACATCCATTTCGAGGACCCGAAAGTTGCGGTGGCGGTCTTCATCGTCCGCGAGGGCAAAGTTCTGCTCATCCAGCGCAGGGTCTCGCCCGAGCGCGGCAAGTGGTCGGTTCCGGCGGGTTACGTGGAGGCCGGCGAAGATCCGCGCCAGGCGGCGGCTCGCGAATGCCGAGAAGAGACGGGGCTGGAGGTGAAAGACCTGCAACTGCGAGATGTCATCGCCAGGCAAAGCGAGGTAGAGGGCGCGGACATTGTGATCGTCTTCGAGGGCACCGTTGCAGGTGGGGTGCCACAGCCCGGCGACGATGCCGAGCGGGCCTCCTTCTTCGGTCCCAATGAGTTGCCCGATCTGGCCTTTCCGTCCACGCGCCTCATCCTCGCACGCTGGCGCAACGGCACGCCGCCGGCATAGCCCGTGCGCTGCACGTGTGGAGGGGCCGCGCGCGCAACACCAATGACGCAAGCCTAGGCAGCCTCGTCCTGCATGGATGAAGGGGCGGGGCACTGATTCGGTACAGTTGTACGCTTTTCATTTGAAGTGCGGAACGCTATACTAAATGGCAATCTGAGTTCTGCCGTGGAGCCGCCTCGCGCGGAACCTTGAGCGCTTCGTGGTTCGCCCGCCTGCGTAGTCAATTCTTTGCGATCAACATCCTGGTGGTGATTCTGGCCACGCTGGCCGGGGTGCTTGTCATCACCCAGCAAGCGGGGAACCTCTCACGCGAATTGCTGGGCGATCACATGGCCGAGCTGGTGTATGCGCTCGGCGGGAGCCTCGACCGGGCCGCCGACCTGCCTGGGCTGCAGGCCGAGCTCGACTCCTTCTTCCGCGCCCGGCGCATTCCCTCCAGCATGGTGCTCATTACCGATGGTCAAGGCACGATCGTGGCCTCGACCCACGGCGATTACATCAACCGGCCGTGGGCCGAGGTGCTGCCCGGCGGCCAGCCCCCCCAGCCGGACGGGGCGTGCAACGGCAACCCGGACCCCGCGTGCCGCGAAGGCTTGTTCAAACTGGACCTACGCACGGGCGGCGCCTTCGATATGGCGCGTCTCCTGGCCAACCCGCGCCCTGCCGGGCAGCCACCATGGGTCGCGCATTACGTTGTCTCCCAGAGCGCATTCAATCTGGCGGTCAGCCGGACGATTTTCCTCGGCCTGAGCGTCATGATTGGGCTGCTGGTTTTCTTGTTGATCCTCGAGCTGGCGCTTTTCAACAGTCACGTCTTCCGTCCGCTGGAGGAGTTGGTCGAGGCCAACGAGGCCTTCACCGAAGGGCGCACCCGCGAGGGCCACCTCAAACCCAGCCCGGGCATGTCGCCCGAGATCATTACCCTCATCGAGAGCCGCGAGAAGCTGCTCAACGGGCTCGAGACTCTGCTTGAATGCTCGAGTGCCATGCTGACCACCCGCACACCGGAAGAGGTGGCCTCCACGCTGGTCACCTACCTCGCGCGCTCGCTGGGTGTGAGCCGCGGCATCGTCTGGCTGGCCGATCGCGCCACCGGCGCGTTTGTGCCCTCGGCCTCGTGCGGCGCGCAGCCCGACACGCTGCCCGAGCTCAGCCTGCCCGAGCAGGGCCCGCCGCTGGAAGCCACGCCGCGCGTGGTGCACGACGACCCCACCTTGCGCTCGCTGGGGCTACCCAGCGCATTGCTCGTCCCCATTCATGCCGACCAGGAAGCTATCGGCGTCGCGGCGGTGGAGGCCCCCGACCGCGAGCTGACCTCGGTCGAGATGCGCCAGACGCACACCTTCGCTCACTATGCGGCGCTGGCCCTGGAACGGCTGCGCCTGTATCAACACATTCAGGAAGAGGGCAGCCAGATGGGCCTGCTTGCCCAATTGGCCGCCCGCCTGGCCACCGAGCGCGACACCGAAGCCCTGCTGCAGCGCGCTTGCAAGGAGACACGCCAACTCGTGTTGGCGCACGCGGTGGCTGTGTTCGTCGCGGAGGCCGATGGGTTGCACCTGGCCGCCCAGGATGGGCTGGACGGAGCGGGCATGAGCCCCGGGGCGCTCTTCGCCGCGCCATGGCTGGCGGAGGTACGCGGGGTTTCCGGCCCGCTGTCGCTCGACGACATCGCGATCGAACGGCGCGACCTGTACGATCAAGGGGTGCCCCCCGAAGTCAAATCGCTGGTGATCTTCCGCCTGAGTCTCTCAAATCAATTCCACGGGATTCTCCTCTTCCTGTTCGAAGAGGCCCACCGTGCCTCCTCGCTCGAGAAGGGCGTCGGCGAGACCCTGGCCACGCTGCTCGGCTCACTGCTCGAAAATGCCACCGCTTTCGCCGCCTTGCAGCACCAACGCTCGCTGCTTATGACCGTCAGCGAGGTGGGGACCGAGATCAGTTCGATTCTCGATCCGGCGGTGCTTTACAACCGGGTATGCGATCTTCTGGCGGCGCGCTTGGGCTTCGAACACGCACATATTCTGATCATCGAGGATGAGGGCCGCACCGCCCGCTTCGTGGGCGGCTCCGGGCCGCTCGGCCGCCGCCAGGTCGCTCAGGGCGACCTCGTCTCCATCGCCGCCAAGAGCATTAACAGCCATGTGATGATTACGCAGCGCCCCTACCTCTCCCAAAACGTGCTTGAGGATGAATACTATCTGGAGGTCGACAGCCTGGCCAGCATCCGCGCCGAGATGACTTTGCCAATCCTTTCGGCCGGCACGCTGCTGGGCATGCTCGATGTCCAAGCCACCCGGGTGGGGGCCTTTACCGAAGACGATCAGTTCGTCCTGCAGATCGTTGTTGAGCAGCTGGCCAACGCTATCCTCAACGCGCGGCAGCACGAAGCCCTGCGCGAACAGGCACGCCGCGACAGCCTGACCCAGGTGCTCAGTCACGGTGCATTCGTGGTCGAGCTGGAGGCAGCGGTGGGCCAGGCACGCGCCACGCGCGGCGAACTCAGCCTGGTCATGCTGGATATCGATCGCTTCAAAGAGTACAACGACCAGTTCGGTCACGTGGCCGGCGACGCCGCCCTGCTGAGCACGGTGGACGCCATCCGCCGCCATATCAAACACGGGGACTTGCTGGGGCGCTGGGGCGGCGAGGAGTTTTCCATCGCCCTGCTCAACGCGACCCGCACGCAGGCCATGTCGGTCGCCAATCGTATTCAAAGCACGCTGGCCGAACTGCGCCCGGTCGACTCGCTGGGCCGGCAGATGCCCTCGCCCACGGTCAGCCAGGGTATCGCCGGCCTGGGAGAAGACGCCAAGGACGCATTTGGCCTGGTGGACGTCGCCGACCGCGCCCTGTACCGGGCCAAAGACCGGGGCCGCAATCAGATCCAACTGGCCGACTCCGAGGACCGGGTTCCGCGCGCAACTGGCCCTTGACGCTTCGGGGGAATGGGGTACAATCGCGTCCGACCATCCTATGGGCCGGACGCCTTTTCCCCCGATTGCGCCACACAGAGTTCCACCCGTCACGTTGCCCCCATTGTTGCGCACGTCCTCCATCGAGAGCCGAAAGGCTCTCTTTTTTTGCCTGGTGCCGGCCGCCGGGCATGCGGAGAGGCAGGCATGCTGACACTCCCGGGGCTCATCGACCCGCACGTGCACATGCGCGAACCGGGCGCGACGCACAAGGAGGACTGGGCCAGCGGCACCGCTGCAGCCCTGGCGGGTGGGTTTACGCTGGTGCTGGCCATGCCCAACACCCACCCTCCGGTGGTGGATGCCCGTTCGCTGGCGGCGGCGCAGGCCGCGGCCATGGCCGGCGCGCGCTGCGACTTTGGTCTGTACCTGGGCGGCACGGTGGACAACGTAAAGCAGGCCGCCGGCTTGGCAGGTCGCACGGCGGGGCTCAAGCTGTACCTCGATCAGACCTACGGCCCTTTGCGCCTCGACGAGCTCACGGCCATCGCCGCTCACCTGGCTCACTGGCCGCCAGCCCGCCCCATCGTTGCCCATGCCGAGGGGCGCAGCCTGGCAATGGTCATGGCCCTGGCTCACCTGCATCGGCGCCGGCTGCACGTAGCCCACCTCAGCCGCGCCGACGAGATTGCCCTTGTGCGCCTGGCCAAGCAACGCGGCTGGCGCGTCACGTGCGAGGTCACACCCCACCATCTCTTCTTATGCGAGGAGGATCTGCCAGCGCTCGGTCCTGGCCGTGGAGAAGTGCGGCCGCGCCTGGCCTCCCGCGCCGACCAGCAGGCATTGTGGAAGAACCTGGAGGTGATCGATTGCTTCGCCAGCGATCATGCACCCCACACGCTGGCCGAGAAGGACGGCCCGACGCCCCCGCCCGGCTTCCCCGGGTTGGAGACAGCGCTGGGGCTGTTGCTCGGCGCGGTCCACGAGCGACGGTTGACCCGCACCATGCTCGTCGAACGCATGGCCAGTAATCCGCGAAGGATTTTCGGCCTGCGCGCCCAGCCTCAGACGTCGCTGGAAGTGGACGAGCGTGCGCGCTGGGAGGTCCGTGCCGCCGAAATGCACTCGCGCTGCGCCTGGTCGCCATTCGAGGGGTACCCGGTGCGCGGGCGCGTCACGCGAGTGGTCTTGCGTGGGCACGAGGTTGTGCGCGATGGCGAGGTTCGGGCTGCACCAGGATATGGGCGCAATGTGTTTGGCTAGCCCTGGTTCGTGTCACTGCGCGGAGGGCGCAGCCCGACGAAACAATCTTGGATAAACCCGGAAACGGACCCGCTCTTCATCCTAAGGAGGCTCAATGGCCACACCCGCGAATAACCCGCACCTGCCCTTCGGCGATCAGCGCAGCGCCCCCTGGTACGGCAAAGATATCCTTTCCGTACGCCAGTTCAACCGCGAGGACCTCGAATACGTCTTTGCGGTGGCTCACGAGATGCGCACAATGGTCGAGCGGGTAGGCACCTTCGACCTGCTCAAGGGCAAGATCCTGGCCAATCTGTTCTACGAACCCTCCACGCGAACTTCCTCTTCTTTTGTCTCGGCCATGGAACGGCTGGGCGGCAGCGTGATCCAGATCAACGAGGTGCGTTACTCCTCGGTGGCCAAGGGCGAGTCGCTGCCCGACACGGTGCGCACTCTCGAGTGTTATGCCGATGTCATCGTCATCCGCCACCCGGAGGTGGGCTCGGCCGCCACCGCCGCTCAATATGCGCACAAGCCGGTGATCAACGCGGGCGACGGGATCGGCGAACACCCCACCCAGGCTTTGCTCGACCTGTTCACGGTCAAGCAGGAACTGGGGCGTATCGACGGGCTGACCGTGACCATGCTCGGCGATCTCAAGTTCGGGCGCACGGTCCACTCGTTGGCCCGCCTGCTTTCGCTTTTCAAAGTGCGCCTGAACTACGTGGCGCCCGAGGCCCTGCGCATGCCCAGCGGTCTGATCGGCGAACTCAGTGCGCAAGGCCTGGACCAGAGCGAATCGACCCGTCTGGAGGACGTGCTTCCGCAGACGGATGTGCTCTACGTCACCCGGGTCCAGAAGGAACGCTTTGAAAGTGAGGCCGCCTACGAAGCCGTGCGCGGGTCGTACGTCATCACACCCGACTTGCTCAAGAAAGCCAAAGAAGAGATGATTGTCATGCACCCGCTGCCGCGCGTGGGGGAAATTGCCATGGAGGTGGATCAGGATCCGCGCGCCGCCTACTTCCGCCAAATGGAATACGGCCTGTACACGCGCATGGCGCTGCTGGCGATGGTGCTGGGCAAAGCCTGATGGAAACCTTCTTCTCCTTCCTCGAGAAACGCGTCCTCGACTGCTCCTCGCTGCTCTGCGTCGGGCTCGACCCGCACCTGGCAGACCTGCCCGAGCCCACGCTCGAAGGGGCGCGCAGGTCCTGCTTGCGGCTGATCGAACAAACCGCTCGCTACGCCGCAGCGTTCAAAGTCAACGCCGCATTCTTCGAGGCCCTGGGCCCCGCGGGCTGGGCCCTTCTGCGCGAGGTCGTCGTGGCTGTGCAGGCCCAATCCGACCGCCTGGGTTCGCGCATTCCCGTGATCCTCGACGCGAAGCGCGGCGACATCGCCTCCACCGCCGAGGCCTATGCCTCCTCGGCCTTCAAGACACTGGGTGTCGATGCGATCACCCTCTCGCCCTATCTTGGCCAGGATGCGATCGAACCTTTCATCGTCAATCGCGAGAAGGGCGCTTTCATCCTGTGCCGTACATCGAACCCGGGCTCGGCGGCCATCCAAGAGCTCCCGCTCGCGATCGAGGCGCCGACCATTACGCGCGAGCCCCTGCGCTTGTACGAGCACATCGCCGGCCTGGCCTCATCCTGGAACACACGTGGCAATGTCGGCCTGGTGGTCGGTGCCACGCAACCCGAGGCCCTGGCCCGCGTTCGCGCCATGGCGCCCAAGCTCTGGATTCTGGCTCCCGGAGTGGGCGCCCAGGGCGCCGACCTGCAACAGGCCCTCGCCGCCGGGTTGCGCTCCGATGGCATGGGGATGTTGATCGCTGTCTCGCGCTCGCTGGCACGGGCCGCCGACCCATCGCGCGCGGCGGCCGAGTTGCGGGATGAGCTGGCCAACCTCCAGCACGAGTCCTCGCCGGCGCGCCCCGCGGGCAGCCGCCCCCCTCGCGCGCCGTCCGCCTCGCTCGCGCTGGCTGACGATTTGCTTGCCTCGGGCTGCGTGCAATTGGGCAAGTTCACTCTCAAGTCTGGCAAGACCTCGCCCATCTACTTTGACCTGCGCCGCCTGGCCTCTCATCCGCGGCTATTGGCACGCGCGGCCGAGGCCTACCTGCCGCTCCTGCGCCGATTGCGCTTCGCGCGCCTGGCCGGTTTACCCTACGCCGCACTGCCTATCGCCACCGCCATCGCGCTTCAGGGAGATTGGCCGATGGTCTATCCGCGGCGGGAGGCAAAAGACTACGGCACGCGCGCCGCGATCGAAGGCGAGCATCACGCCGGCGAGCAGGTAGTGATCATTGACGACGTGGCCACGACCGGCGGGGCGAAGATCGAAGCGCTGGAGAAGCTGCGCGCGGCCGGTCTGGTCGTCACCGATGCTGTGGTGCTCATCGATCGCGAAGGGGGCGCGCACGACACCTTGCGCGAGCGCGGCGTGGAGTTGCACGCCGTGATGCGTCTGCGCGATCTGGTGGCGCACTGGCAGGCGCGCGGCGCCGTCACCGAGCACCAGGCACGCGACATTCTTTCCGCTCTGCCTTAGATGTGCGGCCATGGGCCGTACACCGGCGAATCTTGATCATGGCGATCTACCCTGTGCTGCGTTCGCTCCTTTTCCGCCTCGACCCGGAGGACGCCCATCACCTCGCGTTGGCCCTGCTGCGCGTCGCAGCCTCCACGCCCCCATCCCGCGCATGGCTGCGCAGGCAATTCGACCTGGCCGGGCGCGACCAGCAAGTGGAGTGTTGCGGCCTGACCTTTCGCAACCCGCTGGGCCTGGCCGCCGGCTACGACAAAGATGGGCGCGCAGTGGCCGCGCTCGCGCTGCTCGGTTTCGGGCACATCGAGGTGGGCACCGTCACCCCACAGGCGCAACCCGGGAACCCGCGCCCGCGCATCGTGCGCTTGCCCGCCGACCGTGCCGTGATCAACCGTATGGGCTTCCCCAACCGCGGCGCGCAGGCATTGCGCGCGCGGTTGGCGCGGATGCCGCGCGAACGGGATTTTGTGCTTGGGCTTAATCTGGGCAAGGGGCGCGACACACCCCTTGAGCACGCGCACGAGGACTATTGCGCTCTGGTCGGCGATCTGGGGGAAGCGGCCGACTACCTGGCCGTCAACATCAGCTCGCCCAACACTCAAGGGTTGCGGCAGCTACAGTCGCGCACATACCTCGACCAATTGCTGCCGGCCGTCTTGGGCGAGCGTGACCGCGTCGCCAGGCGTCGCGGCCGCTCGCTGCCGGTGCTGGTCAAGCTCGCGCCCGATCTCACCTGGCCCGAACTGGATGAGATCCTCGACCGGCTGCTGGCGCACGGCGTGGAGGGTGTCATCGCTATCAACACCACGCTTGCTCGCCCAGGCCTGCACTCGCCGCGCGCGGGGGAGGCCGGCGGCCTGAGCGGAGCGCCTCTGCGCGAACGAGCTCGCGAAGTGGTCGCCTACATTCACGCTCACACCGAAGCCCAACTGCCGATTATCGGCGTCGGGGGGATTATGGGCGCCGACGATGCACGACGCATGCTGGAGGCGGGCGCGCTACTCATCCAGGTATACACCGGCCTGGTCTACTCTGGCCCTGGGCTGGCGCGCGAGATTCTCACCGCCTTGCGCCGCCGAGAGGCGCGATAGAATTGCCGAAGTTGCGGGAGAAGGACATGCGAATTGTGGTGAGTGCTGACGAGAATACTTCGTTGGTGGAGGCGGTGCGGCGCGACCTTGAGCGCCGCGGCCACCAGGTGGAGTATCTCGGCCCCGCAGCGGGGCAGAGCGCCGATTGGCCAGACGTGACACGCGCCGCGGCAGAACGTGTGGCTGCAGGCGCAGCCGACGAAGCCGTGGTAATGTGTTGGACCGGCACCGGCGCCAGCCTGGCCGCCAACAAGGTGCCCAGCATCCGGGCCGCATTGTGCGCCGACGCCGAGACCGCGCGCGGCGCGCGCACCTGGAACCATGCCAACGTGCTGGCCCTCAGCCTGCGCTCAACCTCCGAAGCCGTCGCCCGCGAAATACTTGACGCCTGGTTCTCCACGCCCTATAGTCAGGACAAGTGGAACCTACGCCAGGTCGAGAAGATCCGCGACATGGAAAAGCGCCAGCCGGGTTGAGCCTACCGGCGGACTCCTCCATAATATCCAGTATCGCTTCCGAAAAACGGGCCGCCGGCCGCACGGCCTGGCCGAGCGCCGCTCGTTGCGCACACTGACCGACCTGCTGCGTTGCCGCGTTGATGCGGCTCATCGAGGCGCCGCGCCCGTGAGTTGCGGCGCGATACCGGGCAGTCCTCATCCATCTCCATCGCCTCGCATCTCAAACCACCCAGGGAGGGTCCTATGAATGAGGTCTTCATCGTCGGCGCCGTGCGCACCGCGGTCGGCGTGGGCAAGCCCGGCGGCGCGCTGTCGACCACCACCCCGATCAACCTCGCGGCGGCCGTGCTGCGCGAAGCCCGGCAACGGGCCGGCCTGGAGGCCGGCCTGATCGAGGACGTTGTCCTCGGCTGTGTCTCGCCCATCGGCGAGCAGGGCGCGAACATCGCCCGCCTGGCGCTGCTCAAGGCCGGCTATCCCGTTCACGTTCCGGGCGTCTCGCTCAATCGCATGTGCGGCTCAAGTCAGCAAGCCATCCACTTCGCGGCACAGGCCGTGGCCTCGGGCGAGATGCAGGTGGTGGTCGCGGGCGGCATCGAGGTGATGAGCCGCGTGCCGATTGGCGCCGATTGGCCCTCCGCGTGGCCAAGCGACTTCCCGTACCCCCTCATCCATCAAGGCATGAGCGCGGAGTTGATCGCTGAGAAGTGGGGCCTGACCCGCGACCAGATCGACGACTTTGGCTACGAGAGCCACCTGCGCGCCGGTCGGGCGATTCGCGAGGGACGGTTTGCGGCCCAGATACTCCCAGTGGAAGTGACCCATGTGCCGGAGGGCGGCGCGCCGCTCACGCGCACCTTCGCTCAGGATGAGGGCGTGCGCATGCCCCCGGACCGCACGAAGATGGCCGCCCTCAAGCCGGCCTTCAAACCCGACGGCGTGGTGACCGCGGGCAACTCGAGCCAGATCAGCGACGGGGCGGCCGCGTTGGTGCTGGCCTCGGCCGAGGCGGTGCGCACCCGGCATCTCACACCGCGTGCGCGTGTCGTGTCAACTGCGGTCGTCGGTTCCGATCCGGTGCTTATGCTCGACGGGCCCATCCCGGCCACGCGCAAGATCCTCGCGCGCGCCGGGTTGCGCCTGGATCAGATCGAGGTCATCGAAATCAACGAGGCCTTCGCCACGGTCGTGCTGGCCTGGCAGAAGGAAATCGGTCCCGATCCGGCGCGGGTCAACCCCAACGGCGGCGCGATCGCGCTGGGCCACCCGCTCGGCGCGACGGGCGCGGTGCTGATGACTAAGATGTTGTACGAGCTCGAGCGCGGCGGCGGACGCTACGGCTTGCAGACGATGTGCATCGGCCACGGGATGGCGACGGCCACGATCATCGAGCGCGTGTAGTTCGCCTGTTCGCGCGCGTTCCGGCAGGCGCAAGCTTTGGCGTGCCTGAGGAAGGGGCGCAGGCGAAGAACAGTCCGACCGGGGAGAGGGCACAGCACGCCTTACGCATGACCGCCTGCGGACAGCATGCGCACGGTGCCCGCCTGCGACACACCCCTTTCATCGCGAGCCCGCCGCAGGAAAACCTCTGACACTCGAGGCCAACAGAAGTGGCCTCTGCTGGGTCGCAGATTCTGCCTCGTCGGGCCACGGCGGACTCGCAGTGACCGGCAAGTCGCACCCTCACCCCCAGATACACACCTTCTCGCGGCTTCATCCCCCATATGAAGTGCAACACAGATCGACCGCGGCACGGGACTTGCCCTCTTGACTCGTAGAACATCCGTTCTATACTGTAACCGCAACACAGATTTCCGGACCGGTATTTCACTTGGAGGAACTGAAATGAGCGCTATCACATCCTCTCGCCCGCTCTCGACTGAGATGCCTCACCGGGTCAGGCTTGCCCGCCTCAACCTGCGCTGGCCCGAGCAAGGTGCGGCCTTCGGGCTGATCATCGTCCTGGGGCTGGCCGCTTTTGAGGTCTTCAACTTCAGCACAACGCAATTCGCCCTGGATGATCTGCTCGGCAATTTGAGCCTGGCCCGCCTCTCGCTGGCGACCGTCCTGGCGCTGGCATTCTGCGGCATCGACTTCGGCGGGATGGCGCGGCTGTTTACGCCTCAGCGCGAGAACGCCGATCGCATTGAGACCTGGTACCTGGTGGCCGCCTGGTTCCTGGCCGGCGGCATGAATGCTATTCTCACCTGGTGGGCCGTCACCCTCTCGCTGATGGGCCAGGCCGACCTGGGTCACGACTTGTTCACTCGTCGTCAGGTGCTTGGCTTCGTCCCCGTGTTCGTGGCCGGCGTGGTTTGGCTCATCCGCATTCTGCTCATCGGCACGCTCACCATGGGCGGCCGGCGTTTGTTCTCGCAGGCATGCACATCGGCGCCCTTGGCGGGCATGGCGCACGCCTCCCCCCGCGCCGCCCGCCCGCTGCCGCACACGGCGCCGATGCCCACCTCAGCCGATGAACACCAGGCCGGCAGCATCCCGCTCGCTCCGGGTGCAACTTTCGCCCGCCGCAACAATGGTCACGTTGGCTAGGTGGTCCAGTGCCAGGACGAGGCTGCAATGCACACGCGGTTTGATCCTCGACATGGACGCTCGATCGTGCTGTCCGCCCCGCTGATTGCAGCCCTCACCCTGACACTTGGGGGTTGGCTCGTCGCCTCGGCCTTCGCCTCGGCCGAGGTTTTCTCCCCGCAGCCTCTGGCTGCTTCCCTCCCGGCAAGGGAGGCCGCACCGCAGGCGACCTCCCTTGCCCTCCTCTTCGACCCGGCTGTGCGCTATTGGCAGGAGAGAATCATGGCCTGGTCCGCTCAATTCGGGCTCGACCCGAATCTCGTCGCAACCGTCATGCAAATCGAATCCTGTGGCGATCCGGATGCGCTCTCGCGCTCGGGCGCCATGGGCTTGTTTCAGGTTATGCCGTTTCACTTCTCGACGGGGGAGGACGGCTTCGATCCCGAGGTCAATGCCGCGCGCGGTCTGCGCTACTTGCGTTTGGGGCTCGAGCGCGGCGGCGGCCAGCCCGAATTGGCCTTGGCCGGATACAACGGGGGGCACTCGCGCATCGGCCAGGCGGCGGAATTGTGGCCTGCGGAAACCCGGCGCTACGTTTATTGGGGGACGGGTATCTACGAGGACGCGCAAGCGGGGCGTGAGGACAGCGCGCGTCTGGAGGAATGGCGGCGCGCCGGCGGGAGACGGCTGTGCGCGCAAGCTGCCGCCGCATTGGGGATCGCCCCCTGACCTGCCGGCGGAAACTCGCGGTTGCCGGTTAGGCTTTGTCGGTCCCGCTGGAAGCGAGCGGCAGCCACACCGAGAAGGTCGACCCCTTCCCAACTTCCGACGCCGCCTCGATTCGCCCGCCATGATTGCGCGTTATCCAGTAGGCGATCGACAGCCCAAGCCCGGCCCCGCCAAGCGAGGGGCGCCGGCGGGATTTGTCGACGCGGTAGAAACGTTCGAAAACATGCGGCAGCTCGTCCGTCGCGATGCCAGGTCCCGTGTCGGCCACCGAGACGTGCACCCACTCACCGACCAGCTTCATCGCCAGCGTCACCCGCCCGTGGGGCGGCGTGTACTGGATGGCATTCGCCACCAGGTTAAGGAAGAGCTGCTTGAGGCGATCGCGATCGCCCATGACCTGCGCCTGGTCCAAGTCGCCCAGCACCACTTCCACCCGCTCTTGTGCCAGCACGCGTCCTTGTTGGAAGACTTCCAGGAGCACCGTATCCACTTCCACCGCTGCTCGCGCCAGCGGCAGGTTGCCTGTTTCGGCTTGCGCCAAGAGCAACAGGTCCCCCACCAATCGGATCAGGCGGTCCGCCTCCGATTGAATTGCCTCCAGCGACTCCGGATCCGCCCCCATGCGGCGGATAAGGTCAACATTGCCGCGAATGGCGGTCAGCGGCGTGCGCAATTCGTGCGAGACATCGGCCAGGAATCGGCGTTGCGAGGTGAAGAGCGCCTCCAGGCGCTCCAGCGTTTCGTTAAAGGCCAGGATGAGTCGCCCCACCTCGCTGGCCGGCGGTGCCTCGAGCGGGATGCGCCGAGAAAGATCATCGGCGCGCGTGATCTGCAGTGCGGTCTCGGTGATGGTATCCAGCGGGCGGAGCGCCCGTCGCGCCGTCCAGCTCCCCAGCCCGGCCGCAATGAGCAGCGCCAGTGCGCCACCCACCGCCAGGAAAATCAGCAGCGATTCGCGCGCGCGATCGACCACGGCCATGGGCGCCGCCAACTGCAGAAAGCCGCTCGGCTCGGAGGCCAGGACCACCGGCACGGTCAGCACCCGCAGATGCACCTGCCCCACCCGCACATCGCGGAACTGCTGGGTGGGTTCCTGCAACGAGAGCGCATCCAGCGGCCGCTCGAAGGCGCCCATGTTCGAAGAGGAGGCGATGAGCGCGCCCTCGGCATTCCACACCTGGACGTAGACGTTCGAGGAGGCGAACTGCAGCGAGGGCAGGGTGAGGATGCGCAGGTCGCGCTGCGTCGTGACCCGGCTCGTGCGCAGGATTTCCTCCGCCGAGCGCGCCAGCGTCTGGTCGATTTGGATGATCAGGCTGAAGCTGAGGATGAAATACAGCGCGGCGCCGAAGACCAGCAACACGCCGGCCAGAACGGCCGAGTAGGCCAGGGTGAGGCGCGCGCGCAGCGACATGGCCGGGTGAGGTCCGCCTCACTCGAGGCGAGGCGGGCTACTCGTCCTCCCGCAGCACGTAACCCACGCCGCGCACCGTGTGCAGCAGCTTGGTTTCCCCCTCCGTCTCGATCTTCTGACGCAGGTAGCGCACGTAGACTTCGATAATGTTGCTCTCGCCACCGAAGTCGTAGCCCCACACCCGGTCGTAAATGACTTCGCGGGTGAGCACCTGGCGCGGGTGGCGCATGAAGATCTCCAGCAGGTCGTACTCCTTGGCCGTCAAGTCGATGACCCGCTCCCCGCGCCGCGCGCGATGGGTGCCAGTATCCAGGACCAGGTCCGCAAAGCGCAACGTCTCCGGCTCACCCGGGCCGGTCCGCCGCAGCAGCGCACGGATGCGCGCCAGGAGTTCGGCGAAGGCAAACGGTTTGACCACATAATCGTCGGCGCCGGCGTCCAACCCGTGCACGCGGTCTTCGACAGTGTCCTTCGCGGTGAGGATCAGAATCGGCACCTGCGAGCCGGCGCGCAAGCGGCGGCACACCTCCAGGCCGTCCATGCCTGGAAGCATCCAATCCAGCACGACCAAATCTGGAGGGTTTTCGCGCGCCAGGCCCAGGCCGGTCGGACCATCTCCGGCCAAGTCGACCCGATAGCCTTCGTAAGTCAGGCCGCGCTGCAAGAAGGAGGCAATGCGTTCTTCGTCTTCGACGACCAGAATGCGTGCGCCCATCGCTCACCTCGCGCGCAGACTATACCATAAGCACCCGCACGGCTCCCATCGGCGGCGCATGGCAAGAGCAGGAGACGGGCTATAATGTTGCCGCGGAGTGCTCATGACTCACAAAACGACCGGGTACGCCATGCGCATGCTGCCATGGGTGATGCTGCCTCTCTTGTTGGGCGCGCTGCGCAGCCTGGCCCTGGCCGCGCCGCCCGAGGCCCCAGCGCCTCAACCGACCGCCTTTCAAACCCCGACCCCCGGCGCCGATGGCCGTATCGTTTACATCATCCAGTCGGGCGATACGTTGTGGCGCATCTCGGCCGTCTCAGGTGTGCCGCTCGATCAACTTGAGCGGCTCAACAATATCTCGCGCGACGCGCCGCTCAGCATCGGCCGAGAACTGGTTCTCGGATTCGGCGAAGCCGCCACGGCACTGCCCACCCTGGCCTTTGCGGCCACACCCTCGTCGACCCCGGTCGCTGTCACCGGCAGCGGCGACATCTGCGTGGAGTTTTTCGACGACATCAACGGCGATGCCTCGCGCCAGGAAAGCGAGGGCTTGGTCGCCGGCGGGCAAATCGTCGTCGCCCGGGCCGACGGCACGCAAGTGGGCAGCTACACAACCGACGGCACGAGCGAACCGTACTGCTTCGCCCAGCTCACATCGGGCGACTACAACATCGCCGCCGCTGCGCCGGAGGGCTACAACCCCACCTCCAGCATGAACACCCCGTTGCGCCTCGAGCCGGGCGCCAAGGCTTATGTCGCCTTTGCCGTTCAGGTCAGCCGGCAGCAATCGGGCAGCGCCAGCTCCTCGCGATCCAGCTCACTCGGTATCATCGGCCTGGTGCTCCTCGCCGCAGCGGGCGGGTTGGCGTTCTATCTCTCGCGCCAGGCTCGCCAACGCGGCTGACCCTCCGGGCGGTGCGCGCCCGAGAATATATCCTCTTCCTTTGCGAGGAGGGCGCGGCCCAACGATGCAACCTCGGCCTGCTTTCGCCTCATGAGCCTATCGCCTGCCGCACAGCGTGTTCAAGACGCTCTCATCAACCGGGGCACGCAGCTCGAGGTGCGTGAACTGCCGGCCAGCACGCGCACAGCCGCCCAGGCGGCCCAGGCCGTAGGCTGCCAACTGGGGCAGATCGTCAAATCGCTCGTGTTCCGCGGCACCCAGAGCGGCCAGGCGGTGTTGGTCGAAACGAGCGGCGCCAATCGCGTGAGTGAGGCGCGCTTGGCAGAGCAGGTCGGCGAGTCGGTGCATATGGCCAGCGCCGAATTCGTCCGCCAGCACACCGGGTTCGCCATCGGCGGCGTCCCTCCGCTTCCTCACGCCCAGCCGCTGCGCACCTATATTGACCGCGATCTGATGGGCTACCCGGAGGTCTGGGCTGCGGCCGGTACCCCGCAAGCCCTATTTGCGCTAACGCCCCTGCAATTGGTGGAACTCACGCGCGGGGAAGTGATCGATATCAAGGCCCCGGGATAGCAGGGTCGGGGAACACGCGTGCGTCTTCCCGATCCCTCCTCCGTGAGAGGCAAATCGCGATAGCTTGGCCGCTCGGGCTCTCGCCTACCGTCCAGAGGCGCCGAGTTCGCGCACCATCGCCTGAGCCAGGAAAAGCGCTGTCGCTTTCACCGGGCCGCTGGCCGGCGCCACCGGACCGACGCATGCCGGGCAGCCCTCGCTGCATCCGCAGCCACCGATAAGATCCGCCGCGTTGGCCAGCAACTCCGGAATCACCGCGTACAGCGCGTCCGCCAGGCCAATCCCTTCCGGCACTTCATCGTAGAAGGTGATCATCGGACCGCGCGTTTCCTTGGCGCGCATCTCGACCACCATGCCCAGATCGCGCGAGTCGCACATCAAGAAGAGCGGCGCCAAGCTGTGCAGTGCATAGGCCAAGCCGCCCAGCGCAGTGCGCGTCCCGTGCTGAGCCTCCAAGCGGTGGTGGCAGGCCTGGCACAACGTGACCAGGTTTTCAAGCGCATTGGCCTGGGCATGGTTTTCGTTCTGCCCCGGGAGATAGCCGAAGGCGCGGAAGGGTGTGCGGTGATGAACATCGTGGGCGCGCCCCGGGCGCTCGCTCGCCCCGCATTGCGTGCAGCGGTGGCCATCTCGCTCGAGCGCCGCCTGGCGCTGCGGTTCCCACGAAGGACCGTAATCGTTGGGGCCGAACGATGCGCGCAGGAGGTCTGGACGGCCAGCGAGATCCGCCTGTAGCCGTTCCACGAACGGCGGGGCCAGCCAGATCCAGCAGCCCGTGGTGCGGAACTCGCGCGGCGGGAGATCAATTTCCCCGAAGCCGAGTGTCTCATGGGTGTGGCGGCGCACCTTGCGGTAGGCTACCGCTTGCGCGGTCACCTTGAGCGGCCCGAATGCGCGACGCACACCTCGCGCTTCGTCCGCATCCTCCACGCCCAGAACCTCAACCTGCACCGATTCCGACGCCTCGGTGTAGTAGTCCAGATTTGCCTGGCGCACCTCGGCCACGCCCTGCTCCCAATCGAGGCGTTCCACGACGTAGGTCCGTCCCTCGTGCATATAGACCGCGCCCTGATGCACCCACACCGGCGCTGCGGCGCGGTCCACTTCGCCGATCAAGCGCGGGCCTCGCTTGCCAGATTCTTGAATGAGCACGCGGTCGTTGGTGCTTGAACGCAGCCCTACTTCGGCCGCCGGATAGGCCTCGCCCGAAGCCTGGTATTCGCCCTCGGCTGAACGCAGCAGATCCCCTTCGGCATGAAGCGCCTCGAGCAACTCCGCGATGGGCACCGTGCCAAACGATTCGTCGGCTCGCAGGGGCAGTTCAAATGCGGCGCAACGCAGGTGGTTAGCCAGAATTGCCAGGTTGTTGGGGTTGATGCGCGCCTGCTCCGGCGAACGGTCGAACAGGTAGCGCGGGTTGAGGGTCAGGAACTGATCCAGCGGCGAGGGGGAGGCCACCAGCACGGCCAACCCCTGCTCCTCGCGGCGGCCGACGCGCCCGGCCTGCTGCCACAACGAGGCGATGCGTCCCGGGTAGCCGACCAGGACCGCAGCCCCCAAGGTGCCGATATCCACGCCCAACTCGAGCGCATTGGTGGCCACCACCCCGCGCACCTCGCCCGAACGCAGACCGGCCTCGATGCGCCGCCGCTCCTCCGGCAGATAGCCGGCGCGGTAGCCTCTCACCAGGTGCGGGTCGAGGCCGTCCGCTTGGGCTTGCTCGCGCAGGTAGCCGAGCAGAAGCTCCACCGTGCGCCGCGTGCGGGCGAAGAGCACGGTCTGCACCTGGCTGCGCAAGAGCATGGCTGCGATGGCCTGGCTCTCAAGCACGTACGAGCGGCGCAGCCCGAGCGCCTCGTCGACCAGCGGCGGGTTGTACACGGCAAAGTGGCGCGCCGCACGCGGCGAGCCGTCCTCGTCAATCAGCGTCACCGGTGACTCGAGCAGCGTTTCGGCCAGCTCACGCGGATTGGCGATCGTCGCCGAGGCACACAGGAACTGCGGCTGCGCGCCGTAGAACGCGCAGATGCGCCGCAGGCGGCGCAATACATTCGCCATGTGCGAGCCAAACACGCCGCTGTAGGTGTGCAATTCATCCAGGATGACATAGCGCAGGGTGGAGAGGTAATCGGCCCAGCGCGTGTGGTGCGGCAGGATGCCAGTGTGCAGCATGTCTGGGTTGGAGAGCAGCAAACGTACTTCGCCGCGCACGCGCGCCCGCTCAGCCTGCGGCGTGTCGCCGTCATATAGCCGCACGCCCAGGTCGCTCACCTCCGCGGGGAGTGCGCCGCGCAGTGCCTGCGCCCATCGCCCGAGCTCGTGCGCCTGGTCTTGTCCGAGCGCCTTGGTGGGGAAGAGATACAGCGCGCGAGTCGTGTCGTCGTCCAGCAGCGATTGCAGCACCGGCAAGTTGTAGGCGAGCGTCTTGCCTGAGGCGGTGCCGGTGACGATGGCCACATTCTCCCCTCGCCGGGTCGCCTCAAACGCCTGCACCTGATGGCTGTAGAGCGAGGCCAGCCCGCGATCGTGTAACGCCTCAATCAGCGGCGCGGCCAGGCCCTCCGGGAATGCGGCATAGCGCGCCGGCCGTTCGGGCAGGCGTTGCCAGACGACGATGTTGCGCGCGAAGCGGGGTTCGCCGCGCAGCGTTTCGATGGCTTCGGCGACGGACATGTGGAACGCGGCTAGAAGGCGCCCTTCTCGAGTGTCGCGACAATCGTCGCGAGGAATGCATCCGCACTGGCGCCGTCGAGCAGACAGTGATCGAAGGTCAGCGAGAGATAGACCATCGGCCGGATGGTGATCGCATCGCCCATCACGACCACCCGCTTCTGTATGGCGCCCACCCCAAGGATAGCAGATTGCGGCTGAGAGATGATCGGGGTGGCGAAGAGCCAGCCGCTCACGCCATGGTTGGTGATGGTGAAGGTCCCGCCGCGCACCTCATCCGGGGTGAGCTGCCGCGCCCTTGCGCGGCGGGCCAGGTCGCCCACCTCCGCCGCCAGCCGCCACAGCGACTTCTGCTGGGCATCGCGCACCACCGGGACGATCAGACCCTCCTCGCCGAGCGAGACGGCCAGGCCGATGTGAACCTGGCGCTGAAGCTGCACTCCCTCCTCGCACTGACAGAGAGACTGACCCTCACCGAGGGGAAATGCATCGCGCCAGCCCGGCTCGGGGCGGCGTGTCACATAGGGTCTCACAACTGCAGGAGCTACTCGCGGATCGCCGCCGCCACCACCTCGGCCACATCGCGCACCGGCACAGGCTCACCTGCGCCGCGGGCCGCGTCAGAAAGCATCACCATGCAGAAGGGGCAACCTACCGCCAGGGTCTTGGCACCCGAGGCGCGCACCTCGGCGTAGCGAGCGTCCTTCACCCGCTCGCCGCCGCGCTCCTCTTCCTTCCACATCTGCGCACCGCCCGCGCCGCAACAGAACGAATTCGCGCGCGAGCGCGCGAGTTCCTGGAGCTCAGCGCCCGCCTCGCGCAGCGCGCCGCGCGGGGCCTCGTACACACCGTTGTGCCGCCCCAAGTAGCACGGATCATGAAAGACCACCGCCTCCAAGGTCCGCGGCTCGAGCTTGAGGCGCCCTGCACCCACCAGTTCGCTGATGAGCTGCGTGTGATGGACAACCTCGTACACGCCACCGAAGGCCGGGTACTCGTTGGCCAGGGTATTCAGACAGTGCGGGCAGGTCGTCACGATGCGCCGCGGCTTGACCGCGTTCAGAGTCTGGACGTTCTCCTGCGCGAGCTGCGAGAATAGGTACTCGTTGCCCGCGCGGCGCGCCGAGTCGCCGGTGCACCGCTCGCGTTCGCCCAGTACCGCAAAGTCCACACCGGCCGCGCGCAGGATGCGCACAAAATCGCGCGCCGTCTTCTGCGCCCGCGCCTCGGTGGCCGGTGCACACCCCACCCACCACAAGATCTCTGCATCCGGCCGCGTCGCCACCGTCGGCAGGTCCAAGTCGTGCCCCCAATCCAGGCGGTGCTCCGGTGCGAGGCCCCACGGGTTGCCTTGCCGCTCCATGCCGCGGAAGGCATTCTGCAACTGCTCGGGGAAGGCGTTCTCCATCAAGACCTGGTGGCGGCGCATCTCCAGAAGGTCCAGCATCGGCTGATTGCCCACCGGGCATATCTCAACGCAGGCGCTGCAAGTCGTGCAGGCCCACAGCGCCTCATCGGACACGGCGAATTCGAGCAGCGCCTTGGGGCTTTCCTTGCCCGCCGCCAGCGCGGCCGCGTTCGGGTTGATGAAGTAACGTTTGTTGATCTCAAGCGCCGAAGGTGAGAGGGCCTTTCCTGTGAGATGGGCCGGGCACACGTCCTGGCAGCGATTGCACATGATGCAGGCGTAGGCATCCATCACTTGCGGCCAGGGCAGGTGCTCCAGCCGCTGGGCACCGTATTGGGTCAGGCTCTCGTCTTCGAAGTTGATGGCCGCCTGCAGCGCCACCCTGTGGCCGCGGGCTGTGCCCTCGCCCCTCACGCGCGTGACGGCGACGGGTTTGAGAAGGAAGTTGAGCGGCGCAAAGAAGATGTGGATGTGCTTGCTGCGCGCGAAGTAGGGCAGGAAGGCCAGGATGAGCCCCACGGCCAGCCAGAAGGATACGTGCGCCATCACTTCGAGCGTCGCGCTCGAGGCCCCTGACCACAATCGGCTCACCAGGCTGGCCAGCGGCTGCCATGGGTCAGGGCCCTTATGTGCCAGCAGGAAAGTCTCTCCCAGGAAGCGCCAGCCGACGTGAAGCAGGATGAACCCGGCCACAATCATCGAATCGCGAAAGATGCCCGGGCGAACGCGCGGCTCGACCGGCGTCGATTCGAGGAAACTAAAAATGCGTCGGCCGAAGAGCAGCCGGCGCACGAGCAATGACCCCACACCCACCAGGATGGCCACGCTCAGGAGATCTGCTCCCAGGCGGTAGATATCGCCCAGGAGGCCTCTCCCCAGGAAGACGAACCCGGGCAGCATGGCGTGCAGCACGTCGCCCAGATTGACCAGCAGATAGTAGGTGAAGCCCCACACCACCAGGATGTGCGCCAGGCTCGGCCCGAAGCGGGTCTTGAAGGTGGTGCGCTGGAAGACCGTGTTGACGAGAGTGGGCACCAGGCGGCGAAGGGCGCCCCGCAGCGAGAAGGGACCGCTGCCCCGACGAATGATCCGGCGAATGCGTTCGGCAGAGCGCAGGGTTAGCCCGGCTGAGAGCGTGGCGGCCGCGACGAAGAGAATCTTCTCTACCCACGTGAGCATACCGATCCTCGCGGATGGGTTTGGGGGTTCTCGCCAGGCAATGAAAGAGAGCCCCAGACAACAGGCAGTCGTCCGGAGCCCTCGGCTAGCGTGCCCGCCGCGCCATGAGCAGCGTCTCGCGCCGTCCGAAATGGCCCCACGCTTCGAACGGCCTGGCGGTGCGGGCCCGAGGATACCACAGCGGCTGGGCTCAGTCCACAGACGCACGCGGCAGCCCTCTCTGTCATTGCGAGGAGGGCGCAGCCCGACGAAACAGACTGAGCGGCCACGAGAGGGCACGGGAATGCGATGGTGCGCCCCAACCGGGGCGACCTCACGAGACAATGTCCAGGATGGCCGGGTCCTGTCGCCCCGCAACCCGGCACGACAGGGCTCGCAATGACAAGTGTGTGACCGCAGGCGGGCACCGTGCGCATGCCGCTCGCGGGCTTGCGTGAGGGCAGGCTGTGCCCTCTGCCAGATCCGCTCCCCCCTCTTCACTGCACTCCCGAGAAACGCGGCGCAGTTTGACAGTTCCCCAGCCTGCTGTATAATTGTATATACATGTATACAGAGTCACCCGACACCTTCGATCGCTCCAGCCCCCTGCCGATCTACCTGCAGCTCGCCAATTGGGCCGAGGCCAAGATCGTCGAGCGGCAGTTTGCCGTGGGGGCCAAGCTGCCCTCCGAAAGCCAGCTGGCGCGGCAGTTCCGGCTCAACCGCAACACCGTGCGCCAGGCGATTGCGCTCCTCGTGCAAAGCGGGCTGGTCGAGAAGCGCAAGGGCATCGGCAATTTCGTGGTGCGCGGGACGGCGCTCTTGCCGACGCACCAGCTCGGGCGCATGACCAGCTTCGTCGACGACTTCCAGCGCCATGCGGTAGAGATCCAAGACACGATCCTGTCGAAGGAGAAGGTCAAAGCGCCAGCCGAGGTGGCAGCGCGCATGGCCCTCGAGCCGGGCGACTGGGTGGTGCGCATCGAGCGCCTGCGCATTGCCCAGAAAGTGCCGCTCGTGCTCGAGCGCTCGCACTATAGCTTCCGCGATTTCGGGCGCCTGCTGGAGATGGACCTGCGCGGCTCGCTCTATCAACTCCTGGTCAACGAATTCGGCGCCGACCTGCACCACTCAACGCAGACCCTGCGCGCTGTGCGCCCCACCAAACAGGTGGCGCTCAAGCTCGGCATCAGCCAGGATGTGCCGTGCATGTTCCTGGAGAGCCTGGCCTATACCTCACAAAACCAATGCCTGGAGGTATTACAGTCCTACTATCGCGGCGATCAGTACCGTCGCGAACTACTGGCGCCGGCGGCCCGCACCTGAGGCCCCGGCTCTGGCTCATGCTTAGGGGCGCCCCGCGCGCTCACCCCACCCAAGGAGCTGCCTTATGAAGAAGATGGAAGAGTACTACGTCCCGTGGATGAAAGGTCAGAAGATGTACATCTCCTCGCACATCGAGCTGGCCTGGAAGTCGCCCGCCCTCAAGCGCATGATGTCGAACGAGAATCCTTTGCCGCCCTCCGACAAGGTTGAGGCAGCCATCCAGAAGTACGGGCGCATGGCCAACCGCTACCCGGATCAGGGGCTGGTGGTGCGTGCCAAGATCGCCGAGATCAACGGCCTGGCCGGGCCTGAGAACGTGATGCTGGGCAACGGCTCGAGCGAGATCTACGACATGATCTGGCGCAGCCTGATCGGCCCGGGCGACGAGCTGATCCAGCACACACCGTGCTTCGGCATCTACAAGCTGCGCTGCCTGGTGGTGGGCGGCAAGCTGGTCTCGGTGCCCATGGTTTACAAAGACGGCGAACTTCGCTTCGACCCGCAAGCGGTGCTGGGCGCCATCACGCCCAAGACCAAGGCCATCGTCATCGCCAACCCGAACAACCCCACCGGCAACTTCATGCATGCCGATGCATTTGTCACCATTGCGGAGAAGGGGCTGCCCTTCATCGTGGACGAGGCCTACGTCGAATTCGCCGGCCTGGGCAAGTCGCAGGTGGCGCTGACCAAGAAGTACGAGAACGTGATCGTCACGCGCACGCTTTCCAAGGCCTATGGCCTGGCGGGCCTGCGCTTCGGCTACTGCCTGGCGGCCAAACCGGTCATCGACCAGTTGGCGGCCACCCTCATCCCGTGGAATGTGGGCACCATCCCGCTGTGGGTGGCGCTGGCGGCCTTCGAAGATACCGATGGGCTGAAGAAGCGCGTCCAGCACAACAACAAGTCGATCGAGATGTTCGAGAAGGAACTGGGCAAGATCAAGAGCCTGCGGCTCTTCCACTCCTACGGCAACTACATGCTCTTCGACGGCACCGACACCGGCAAGAAGGGCAAGCAGCTGATCGACTTCGCGCTGAAGAAGGGCATCATCCTGCGCGGCCAAGAAGACATGTACGGGCGCGACGGCTGGTGGCGCCTGACCATCGGCAGCAAGGAAGAGAATGAGATGATGGTTAAGGTGGCACGCGAGTTCTACGGCGCGTAACCTCGCCCGGCTCGCACGGCTGGGCGTACAATCGAGTAGGGGGAGCAGGTCTCCCACCCCCCCTTTCACACCACCGGACATGCGGGTCCGCATCCGGCGGTTCGCCGGGGTACATGTAGAAGGTGATAATAGTCAGTGAATGTCACCAGACCTTGGGCATGCCAAAAGGCATTACTCAGGCCGGTGTGGACTGCAGGGGTCGCCGCCATGTGCCATGGGCTATGACCGATTGCGCCCAAGGCGGCTAGGTCTCGCGGGACGCCCAGAGATACCAGCTCTCGCCAGCGTGTCTTTCCCCGTTTCCACCGTTTCCAGAGAAGTTGTCGCAGCCTCCGTCGAAGCCACTTATCCAGTTCCACCAACACGCTCGGCGTGTCCGCCAGCCGGAAATAGCCCATCCAGCCTCTTAGGTACACATTGATCTGCCGGATGATCCCGTCCAAGCGGCCTGACCGTGTGCGTCGTGTGAGTTGGCGTAGCTTCTCCCGTAACCGCTGCAGCGTCCGGTCAGCGATTCGGATCAGCACTTCCCCTTTCCGGCGGAAGAAGCTGAACCCCAAGAACTTCCGCTGCCCGGCCCGGGCCACGGCGCTTTTCTTCTCGTTCACCTTCAGTTTCAATTTCTTCTCCAGAAACTGACGCACGCTGTTCATCACCCGCTGGCCCGCTCGCTCCGTCTTGACGTAGATATTGCAGTCGTCTGCGTAGCGGGCGAACCGGTGCCCCCGCTTCTCCAGTTCCTTGTCCAGGTCGTCCAGCATGATGTTGGCTAACAGCGGCGAGAGCGGCCCGCCTTGCGGTGTTCCCTCTTCCGTCTCCAGCACCACGCCGTTCACCATCACCCCAGACTGCAGGTATCTCCGGATCAGCTTCAGCACCCGCTTGTCTTTCACCACCCGCGCTACACGCGCCATCAGCATATCGTGGTTGACCCGGTCAAAGAACTTCTCCAGGTCGATGTCCACCACCCAGGTGTAGCCTTCTCGGATGTACCCTTGGGCAGCTTCCACGGCGTCGTGTGCCCGGCGCCCGGGCCGAAACCCGTAACTATGAGGCGAAAACACCGGTTCGAATAGCGGCGTCATCACCTGCGCCATCGCTTGCTGGATGAAGCGATCCATCACCGTCGGTATCCCCAGCAACCTCACCCCTCCGTCGGGCTTCGCTATCTCCACCCGCCGGACTGGGCTCGGTCGATAGGTCCCCGTGTCAAGCCCGCCCTGGGGCAGTCCAGGGGGCGGCCTTCACTTCCAACCAGCCCGTCCTGGCGTCCCGGGCCAGGGTGCGCTTTCAGGTACGGGCGGAGGGCTTTGACCGTCATCCCATCCACGCCCGGCGCACCCCCGTTGGCCTCGACGCGCTTGAGCGCACGAAGCAGGTTCTTTCGCTCGAACACCCGCTCCCATACGCTCTCACCACCTGCCTCGGACATTCCCTCGCCCGGTATCAGGGATTGCTCGGCCCTCTGGTTGG
>JAPLGX010000353.1 GCA_026389925.1 Chloroflexota bacterium | reverse complement strand
GATGACGAAGTTCGGGCCCCTCAACCAAGGGACTTTAACGGGGAGTGCTGCCAGCAGGTTGCCGGGGACAGGCCTAGTCGCGTGGGCTCTCACGAGCTCACGGAGGGATTCGGTAGCCGAGAGAGCTGTGAAGGCGATTGTTGTTGTAGCTCGGACGGCGTGATTCCACCATAATCTTCGCCTCGGGGAGGTTGCTGAAGAGCTCCGGGTGCGGGATCTCGTCCCTTGACGGGCTTTCAGGGCCTCGCCGGCTCAATCGTCGACCGGCAAGCGCTCTCTGGTGAACCCACGTGTCGGTGCGGGGCGTGCTGATCCACCAGCGGCAGAATCTTGGGTTGCCGACCATCTTGGATCTGGTTCATCATGCGGTCACAGCTCCACACGTGGTTCGGGCGCTCGGCCTGCTTACGCGTGCTCGCGTTCTCACCGGATCCCAATCGCCGACGTTTGTCCTGGGAAACCAGCGCTTTCAGGCCTTCCGCGCTCCACGGCCGTGAACATGCTGCCGGCCCGCCCAGCCCGCAGGGCCGGGGCATACCCTGCAGCCCTCTCCTTTCAGCGGAGCCAAGATCCGACGGTATCCGTTGCATGGGTTCTCACCGGCCAGGATCACCCGACCCACCAAAGGACCGTCCTGGTGCGGCCTTTCCTTTATGTATGCCGATGGCTCGACCGGGCTTGTCCGGTGACTCGGCACGCCCGACGTTCAAAGACCACCGAGAGCTTTTGCGTGCAGCCATGGGGTACAGGAGGACCGCACTGGGCTCAGAATTCCCCCCCGGGCTCCTTCGGCGAGTAGGTTGCTGATGTCGAAGGTTTGGTCAGCCACGGTCTATTCCAGCCGGGTGTTATTTTTCTCGAGTGTGGCAGACGCCGGACAGCGTTGTGTTCAAGCCGACTGTACAAGGTTCGCCAACGATGGTATGTCCCTTCGCTGACCCCAATGTGCTCCCACGTATCTGCTGCGATAGCGCCCGCAGTGCTATTCGAGCAGCAGGAATACTTATGTTGCGGGGTGCAATGCTGGCCGAAAAGTCGCAGCATGTTGACAAGTGCTCCTGATGCTTCGTGGGCATCGGAGCGGCCACCGGGTGCCGAGTTGCAGGCCTTCTGGAGAAGACGGTAGTGCTTCTTGGGGGCTCATTGCGGATCAGGCACATATATGATCTCGCGCGGCAACTCTGGCCCGCACAATAGGTGCACGGATTCGAGTTATTACCTAGACGGCGCAAGAGGTGGACTAGAGACTATGGCTGCGTCCTGTGAGCGTCTTCTGGTCAAGATCGCTCGCCTCTACCATGAGGACGGGATGACCCAGGGAGAAATAGGTCAGCGGCTTCGGCTCTCAAGGCAAAAAGTGCAACGCTTGTTGGGCCAAGCTCGGGATGACGGAATCGTTCGGATTTCCATACGCCCAGTTATGGGGGCATACACTGACCTGGAGGGATTGCTCGAGCTCAGGTTTCACCTTCGTGAAGCTGTGGTTGTAGAGGCAACGGACTATGGGGATCAATCAAGGGTCACGCGCGAACTAGGCGTAGCAGCGGCCGACCACCTGCGTCGCGTTCTGCAATCCAACGATCGGATTGTGATTAGCTGGGGAGGGACTCTACTGGCCATGGTCAAGGCTCTCGCCGACGTACCGTCATCGAGCGCGCTCAGGAATGTCAAAGTCATCCAGGGACTAGGGGGCGTAGTCGACCCAAATCATGAGGCTCATGCTACCTCACTGACCACATCCCTCGCCAGAGCCCTCGAGGCACAGGCGGTCCTGCTACCAGCGCCTGGTGTAGCCGGCAGTCTTGCTGCTCATGAGGCGCTCTGCAATGACCCCTATGTGGCGACAAGCTTGGATGAGGCCTGCAAGGCCAACCTGGCTGTTATGGGTATTGGTGCGCCCAGGAAGGACTCAATCATCATGCAAGAAGGGGACATTGTGACTTGGCGTGAACTCGCCGAGCTAATGGATCGGGGTGCGGTGGGCGACATCAACCTGCGCTACTTCGATGACCGTGGCCAGGGCCTTTCCTCCGACTTAGACGATCGGGTGATCGGTCTCACGCTCGAGGAGATTCGGCAGATAGACCACGTTGTAGGCGTGGCAGGTGGGTCAGTCAAATTCAGGGCTATTCGGGGTGCTCTCGTGGGAGGGCTGATCCATACCCTAGTCACAGATCACGTGACGGCACAACGGCTACTGGATACTGAGGCAGAGGCAGGATAACTACCAAGAATCAAGCAGTGTCACGAAAGGAGGGCGGACACCTTGAGTGACAAAACGATCGTCGTTTTGGCCACCTTGGATACCAAGGGACATGAGGCGCAGTATTTGCGCGAGCAGATCGAAAAGCAGGGCGACAGGGTGCTTATGGTTGACGTAGGAGTTGTCGGAGAGCCGGCTACCCAAGCCGACATCACGCGAGAGGAGGTCGCCAAAGCAGGAGGTTCATCGCTGGCTAAGCTTCTGGAGGGACCAACGCGGGGAAGAGCGGCTCCCCTGATGGCCGACGGCGCAACCAAGATCGTGGCTCAATTAGTGGCCGTTCGAAAGGTCCACGGTATTGTGGCCATGGGGGGCTCGCAAGGTACAACCCTAAGCACCAGAGTCATGCGCGCCCTTCCATATGGCTTCCCCAAAGTAATGGTCTCCACCATGGCGTCAGGGAATGTGGCACCCTGGGTTGACATCAAAGACATCACCATGATGTTCTCCGTGGCAGACATTCTGGGACTAAACCCCCTCACGCGCAAGATCCTTGCTAACGCAGCAGGTGCTGTATGCGGAATGGCCAATGTCGATGTGACGTTGGAGCTGGGGGACAAGCCGCTGGTAGCCGTTACGGCGGCGGGGATCACTACTCGAGGTGCGATGAAAGCCGTGGACGTGCTAGCGTCAGCAGGTTACGAGACGATCGTGTTCCATGCCACGGGCGCGGGCGGCCGCGCCATGGAGCAGATGATGAGAGAAGGTTCTATTGGCGCTGTTCTCGACTACTCGATTGTTGAAGTATCTAACGAGATGTACCATGCGCTGTCAGCGGGTGGGAAGGAGCGTCTCACCACAGCGGGCAAGCTGGGCATCCCCCAAGTCATCTGTCCTGGGGCGATTGAGGTGCTGGTTTTCAACGAGCCGGAAACGGTTCCAGAAAAGTATCGAGGGCGCACTCTGATCCCCCACAGTCCTCAGATCACCGCTGTGCGTCTTAACAAGGAAGAGATGACCGAGGCCGGCAAGGAAGTAGCGCGACGACTCCAGCACACTAAAGACGAATCCTTCTTCTTGATCCCGACTGCTGGCTACGACAGCTATGCAGTCCAAGGAATGGGTTTTCATGACCCAGAGGCCGACGAAGCTTTCGTGGCTGAGTTGAGGGCTAATCTTCCTGCGAGTTTTCACATCGTCGAACGTCATACGCATATAGATGATCCTGCGTTTGCAACCGAAGGGGCAGAGCTCTTGATTTCCTTGATCGAGAAGCGACAGAAGAAGCCGAAATAGGAGGCAATCGGATTGCCAAGCGTTATTCTCGTCAGGAGTCTCCGGATCGCCTCTGAGCCGAAATCAGGCGTGGCAGACTGCTGGCAATGACGAGCGGGGGCGATGGCATTGCCACCAAGTTGATCGAGCGCGGTGTAGACATCAAGGACATCTACAATGAGGGCTCCTTCCGCATCCAGGGCTAGGGCTCGCTCGCTGGTATGCTTCCCCTGGCAGATGCCAACGGACAGGTCTGCCAAGTCGGCGAACATGAGAGGCATCCACAAGTGAAAGCATTTCCGGTTACCGTCGGTCTCAATGGCGTCGACGCGCTGCTCAATACGAAGTTATTCCCAGAAGACTGTAGGCGCATAGGAATCTCGGGGGTACACGATCCTCGAATGGCAGCCTGCTTTGACGGTAGATTCCGGAAGACGCCGAAAGGCTCATACGCGAGGAACGCCCAGATATGTTCATCATCCATCCCGGTATCATGCGCGATGGAACAGAGGCTTTGCCGCTGATGCAGAAAGCCTTTGGAGACACAGATGCCACTTGTATCCTTTCATGACCTAATGATCCATGCAGAGGAAGAACAGTACGCCGTCGGCTATTTCGAGAGCTGGAACCTGGAGTC
>JAPLGX010000080.1 GCA_026389925.1 Chloroflexota bacterium | reverse complement strand
ATTCGACCGCGCGCCCGATGGCGGACTGGCTTGGGGCAACGAAGCGGCCCACTCTCACCGCCGCATCCTGCATGTGGGCGATACCACGGGCCGGGCGATCGCTGCCGCTCTGATCACCCGGTTGCGGGCCAGCACCAATGTCCGGCTGTTAACCCATTCGACGGCAATTGACCTTGTCACGTTCCCCCATCACAGCCGAGATCCGCTGGCGGCCTACCGGCCGATCTCGTGCCACGGCGCGTACGCGTTCGATCGTGAGAAGCAGACCGTCCACCGGCTCATCGCTGCGGCGACGATCCTCGCCACCGGCGGCCTGGGGCGGATCTATCGCAACACGACCAACGCGCCGGGAGCGCGAGGGGATGGGCTGGCCATGGCGCACCGCGCCGGCGCTCGCATCGCTAACGCCGAGTATGTGCAGTTTCATCCCACCGCCTTGGCCGCGCCGGGGGCCGAGGGCTTCCTCATCAGCGAGGCCGTGAGGGGGGAGGGCGCCCGGCTGCTCACCCCGGACGGGCAGCCGTTCATGGAGAACTACGCGCCTGAGTGGAAGGACCTCGCCCCGCGGGACGTCGTGGCCCGTGCCATCCAGCTGGAGATGGAGACCCACGGATACTCGCACGTGCTGGTCGACCTCGCCTCGTCGATGCCCTCCGAGGCCATTCGGACGCGATTCCCATCCATCTACGAGCGCTGCCTCCGGGCCGGATTTGACATCTCGAGGGAACCGGTGCCGGTCGTCCCTGCGGCGCACTACTTCTGCGGTGGCGTGCTAGTCGACGAGTGGGGCCGCTCAAGCATTGAGAACCTGTATGCGGTCGGCGAGGTGAGTTGCACTGGGCTGCACGGGGCCAACAGGTTGGCATCCACGTCGCTCTTGGAGGGCCTTGTCTGGGGGAGCCGGGCCGCGCAGGATTTGGAGGGTCGTTTCCGTCGTGGGGAGGTCCCTCGCCCGACACAGGCCGACCAGGTCCCTCGCTGGGATGAAACGGGGCTGGTCGCCGAGCCGGATCCTGCGCTGATCCAGGGGGATATGCAGACCATTCAGAGCATCATGTGGAATTACGTCGGGCTTGTGCGCAGCTCCGAGGGTCTTTCTAGAGCGATCCGGGAGCTGCGGCACTTGTGGAATGAGATCGAGACGTTCTACTGGGCGACGAAGCTGAGCGATGGCTTGATCGGTCTGCGTAACGCCGTAGAGGCGGCGCTGATCGTAGCCCAGGCAGCTCGTCACAACCGCCAGAGTCGGGGTTGCCACTTTCGGCGAGATGCCACCGAGAGCGAAGGGGACCGGTTGATCTGATCTTCGGCCCCGGTTCTGATGCATAAAGCTGGCGTACAGGCCTCTCTTGATTAAATCGTCGTCATGTCGAGCTGGTGGGCTGCATGAAGGCCTGGGCGACGTGAAAGGGTGGTCGAAGTAAGGGGTTACAGCCCGTTGATGCTCACGGCGGTCATGCGACAGGTCGGCGGCCTGTCCAATCGCAAGGACGAAATCCCTGTGCTAGCCGAGAACCCCGTCCGAGCCTGTTGAGGGAATTCCTGGGTCATACTGCGCGCCGGCAGTCGTGGTGCAATCCATTGAGGACCGGAGGCGCGATAAATCGCCCCTGGCGTGGCCCGGCTCGCTCGGATTCGATCCTCCCTGGAATTCTCTGCCCAATCCCCTGGTGCGGCGGGGCGCAGTTGAAACAACAGACGTATTCCTGGATGACGTGATGCAGATGTCTTTCTCCAACAATCAGCAGGTGATCGAGGCATTCTCTCCTCACACTT
>JAPLGX010000064.1 GCA_026389925.1 Chloroflexota bacterium | reverse complement strand
CCGCCTCCTGCATTCCCTCGCGCAGCTGGATTTCGGCGATACGCTGATGGAGCGGCAGGTAGGAGGGTCCATGGTCGAGGGCGAACATGGCCTCTTCCATAGCGGTCCGCATCAGCCCGCGGCGCAGCGCCGTCTCCACATGGGCCATCGCCTCGATCAGCTTCTGCGGCCGGCCGAGCGAGAGCATGGCGGCCAGCGGCACCACGCCTTGCCCATCGGATTGCGCGTCGAGCTGCGCGCGCGCCAGGCGCAGCCGGCTTTCCCAGTCGACGCCGCTCATCAAGGACTCGATGCGCTCGCAGCTCTCCTGCCACTTGGCCGCTTCCTGGCTCCTCTCATCCACCTCGAAGAAGGTTTCATACTGGCGCTGCAGCGAATCGCGCTGCTCAGCGGCCACGGTGCGGAGATCGGCCATACGCAGCGCGGCTAGGTAATGACCCACGGCCTTGAAGGACTGGTTGAGCCGGCACAGCGCGAAGCCCAGCCCGTAATGCGCGCCCATGCCCAGTTCGGGGCTGTCGACCGCGCGCTCGAGGGCGGGCACGGCTCGTGCGGGTTCGCCCAGCGCCAGTCGCAGCGCGCCGAGCATGAAATGGGCCGCCGGGTAATCGCACCCAGCGCGAATCGACCGCTCCAGCGCGCCGCAGGCCTCTTGCTGACTGCCTCGGGCGAAGCTGTCGATCGCCTTGGCCAATTGCACCAGCACCTCGTTGTGCGACCCGCTCTCATCGGCGGCCGCATCGCGGTCGAATTCTTCCAGCCCGGCACGGTGCACCGCGACCGGCTCGCGCGTCGACTCAAAAGTCAGATTCGCCAGGATCGCCAGGGCCTGAAGCTGGGCGGCCTCGAAGGCGTTCGCCGGAGGTTCTTCTTCGGGCTTGGGCCCGGGCTCGCCAATCGGTGCCGGGGCCGGGGCCGGCTTGGGAGGCACCAGCGGCGCTGTGCCGCGCAGGCGCAGGGGCGGAGGCACAGCCAGGGCCTCTCCCGCCTGCAACGCGGCGCGGGCGCGCGCCACTTCCTGGTTGGCCGGCTGCAGACGGATTGCCTGATCGACGGCTTGCAGCGCCTTATCGCGCTTGTTGTACTTCTGCAGGATGGCCGCCAGCGCCAGGTATTCAGTCAGGGCATGCAGCGTGCGGCCGGTGCGTTCGAAGGCCAGCGCCAGTCGCGAGCGCGCCAGCAGGTTTTCCGGCGAGAGGCGGGCCGCCGCCAGCCAGTCGTCGATGGCCTTGTCACCCTCATGCCGGCCGAGATACAACTCGGCCGCCGCCATGTAGCCGCGTATCGCCTCGGCGGCGCGCCCCTTGCGCTCGAGGATTTCGGACATCTTCTCTTGCGGGAGAGGGTTGGTGGGGTCGGCTGTGGCCGCCTGCTGGTAAGCGGTCAGAGCCAAATCGAGCTGGCCGTTTTGCACATAGGCCAGCCCAAGGTGCTCGAGCGCAGTCGCATCGCCGGGGAACTCTTCAAGCGCGCGGCGGTAGGCCGCAATTGCATGCTCCCACTTCTGGTCCCATGCCGCGCTGGTCCCCTGGCGCAGTGCCTGCTCATATACCTCGCGACGTCCGGGCATGTTCTTCGCTCGTAGGAAGGGGTCCTAGACAGTATAGCACAGCCAACCCCGGCCCCTCGCGCCGCGCCAAGCTAGAAGCCTTCGAGCTTGGAGAGGTCGATCACTCCCTGCGGCAGGCGCGCGATGCGCTGCAGAAGGCCCAGCCGGTTCTCGCGCAGCATGCGGTCCTCGGCCATGACCAGCACGTCCTCGAAGAAGGACGACACGGCCGGGATGATCGGAACGAAGGCCGAGAGGAAACGATGCGCGCCGAGCTCGCCTTTCGCCCGCCACGCCGCCACCTGCTGCTCAAGGGGTTGCAGCGCCTGCCACAACGTGCTCTCTGCCGAGTGCGCAAAGCGGCCCGGGTCCACGGGGAAGGTTTCCTTCACCTCACGCGTGATGCGCACGCAGCGAGCATAAGCGGCGAGCACTTGCGGCCATTCCGGCCGCGCGATCCAGGCGACCAGCTCGTCGGCGGCCTGTCGCGCGAGTGCTGGATTGTGGGCGCGCTCGCCCAGCACGGCTTCCACAATGTCGTAGCGATAGCCCAGGTCCGCCAGCACCCCGCGCAAGCGTCCGGCCAAGAACTCAAGCACCTGGCTCTTCACTTCGGGGACAACCCTCACCGGCTGCACTTCGGCCGCAAGGTCCACCGCCGCGCGCAGATCGAGCGCCAGGTTCTTGCCGAGCAGGACCTGGATGATGCCCAGTGCCGCGCGGCGCAGCGCGAACGGATCGCGCGCGCCGGTAGGTGCAACGCCCACAGCGAACAGCCCCGCCAACGAATCCAGGCGGTCGGCCAGGCCAACCGCCAGCCCGACGCGTGACGCAGGCAGCGCAGCCTCCGCGCCGCGCGGCAGGTAGTGTTCGAATATGGCCCGCGCCACCGGCGGGCTCTCTCCCGAGTCGAGCGCATAGGTGCGGCCCATGACCCCTTGCAGCGAGGTCATCTCGATCACCATCTGGGTGGCCAGGTCGGCCTTGCACAAGAAGGCGGCGCGCATGGCCGTTTCCACCTCGCCGGGCTCCAGCCCAACGAGTGGCGCGAGGCTCTGGGTGAGGAGACTGATGCGCTCGCTCTTCTCGAGCATCGAACCCAGCTTGCTTTGGAAGGTGAGCGTCGCCAGCCGCGGGCGGAAGGTTTCCAGTTTGTGCCGCCGGTCTTCGCGCACGAAGAAATCGGCGTCTGCGAATCGCGCGCGCAACACATGTTCGTTGCCCTCGCGCACCTGATCCATTCCGTGCGCGTCGCCGTTGCGCACCGCAATGAAGTAGGGCAGCAATGCCCCCTCACGCTCCACCGGGAAGTAGCGCTGGTGGTGTTTCATCACCGACACCAGCACCTCCGGCGGCAGTGCAAGGAAGGCTGCGTCGAACTCCCCGCGCAGCGCCAGCGGCCGCTCGACCAGGTTGGCCACCTCGCGGAGCAGGTCCGCATCCTCGCCCACCCGGCCGCCAACCTGAGCCGCCAGGCGATCGATCTGCTCGCGGATCATCGTGCGCCGCTCGTCCGGATCGAGGACGATGCCCTGTGCGGCAAGCTTCTTCTCGTAGTCCGCCGCGTCGCGCGCCTCGAATTCGGGCGGGCTCTCCCAGCGCAGGCCGCGCGTGGTGCGCCCGGCGCGGAGACCAGCGTACTCGAATGGGATGACCTGCCCGCCGTGGAGCGCCAGCAGCCAGCGGATGGGCCGCGAGAAGGCAGGCACGTTCTCTGCCCAGCGCATGGGCTTGTCGAACTTGATGAGACCAACGAGGCCAGGCAAAACATGAGCCAGTAGCGACTCGACCGGTTCGCCAGGCACTTCTCTCTTGACAGAGACTTGCTTTCGTTCGCCACCACCGGTAAGCATGACCCAGTCGAGCATGTTATCAGGCAATTGCATTTTGCGAGCCCACCCTCGTAGCGCATCAGTGGGTTGATGGTCAGCATCAAATGCTTGTTGAACAGGGGGGCCTTTGATCTCTTTGAAATATCTTTCCGTCGTCGGCGCCAAATCCTCAACCAATACTGCAAGGCGACGTGGCGTCCCCACGACCCTGACTGCGCCATGAGGAATCCGATAAGTGGTCAGAATGTTGCGCTCAAACGAGTTGGCAAGGGCTTGAAGTGCAACCTCAAGGTCGTCCGCCGGCAATTCCTCCACACCGATCTCAAGGACGAAGGGCGCCGCGCGCTGTGGAGCGGGACCGGCCGCTTCGGCCGATTCATGCGCAGGCGGTGCGCCTGGGAACTTGCCCGTGAGAGGAAACCCGGCCTGTTCGCGCTGGGCCAGGTAAGCCTGGGCCACCTGCGCCGCCAGCTCGCGCATGCGGGCAAAGAACTGGGCGCGCTCGGTGACGCCGAC
>JAPLGX010000118.1 GCA_026389925.1 Chloroflexota bacterium | reverse complement strand
CGTGCTTGGCTCGCACCTGCCATAATGCTCCCCAGACTAACACCCCGGATGAAGCTGCGACGAATGTGTTGGAGCCCTTTGTGGGCCGGACAAATGTGGTGAGGCCGAAATGAGTGGGATGGCCATTTCCCAGGAGAGATCCGGGAATACACTGCACCAAGATCGACAAGGACAGGCGTATGAATTGGCCAACGTGCTGCCTTGCCCAGAAACATGAGAAAAGCCCAGTTTTTCGTTCTTGGTGATCTCGTCAATCTGAGCGCGGAGTCCGCAACAATTGCGGAAACAGGGCCTCATGATGCTCAGGGAACCGCCATTCGTGACTGTCCTCGGTTGTCTCCCCAGCGTCCTGTATGGAGTGGCAACAATGGTAGACAAGAGTCTTTAGTGGAGCCGTGACATGGCTGATGTCTTCATCAGTTACAGCCATAAAGACAAGAAGTGGAAGGACCGTGTCGCCTCGCATCTCGGTGTCCTCGAGAAACAGTACTCCGTGGAGGTTTGGGACGATAGCCACATCGCTCCTGGCGAGAATTGGCACGAGAGAATCCTAATCGCTCTTGGGTCGGCCAGGGTCGCGATTCTTCTAGTCAGCGCCAATTATCTATCCTCAGACTTTGTGCTCAGGGAGGAGATCCCGCGTCTTCTCGAACGCCGCCGGGATGAGAACCTCCATGTGATTCCTGTCATTCTCCGGGCGTGTGCCTGGCAAGAGGTGGAATGGTTGAGCCAAATGCAGGTTGAGTTGAGGAACGGCAAACCCCTCGCAGAATGCCGAAGTGACCAGATCGACGATTGTCTCGCAGGCATTACGAGGAGGATACGCAAGTTCCTGCAGGGCAAGTCTGTTCCTCCTCCCGTCCCACCACCCCATCATCAAGGAAGGCAACGCAAAGAGCCCAAATCACGGAAAACAACGCGTGCTCTCAAGCACCCTATAGTCCCAAGCGAGGAACTTGTTCTGGTTGGGGAGGGCGAGTTCCTTAAGGGCGCCAACAACGAATTTGCGGCTGGGATCGAGGTGAAAGCCAAGGCGAGCGGGTTGGATGCATGCGCCCTTTGGGAGCCCCCCAAGACCAAAGAACACCTGCGGGGTTTCCGAATCGCGCGGACACCGGTGACTAACGAGGAATATCAGCAATTTGTCAAGTCCGCTGGCTGGCGCACGCCATCGCATTGGGCGCTGGGCAGAGACCCTCCGTTTGACCCCGAATACCGGAGGCACCCGGTCACGAATGTATCATTCCGTGACGCCGAAGCGTACTGCGAATGGCGTGGGGGCCGACTCCCGACCGATGATGAATGGGAGAAAGCCGCTCGAGGTACAGATGGAAGGGCCTACCCGTGGGGCAACCATTTCAACAAGGACTTTTGCCAGTGCGCAGAGAAGGATGCCGGTTGCACGGCCTCGGTAACACACCATGCCCAAGGGGCGAGCCCCTACGGCATCCTGGACCTGACAGGAAATGTCGGCGAGTTCGTGGATGGCGGCGACGCGGGAACGAAGAACGTCCGGGGTGGGTCTTACGAGGATTTATGTGAGTACTACGGCGTGACATGGGCGCGGGCATGCAGCGTCGGAGAGAATGTCCGACATGCATCCATTGGTTTTCGGCTCGCCGCCGATGCAGACGGACTCGCCTCAACAACACAGCAGGCATCGTGCAGACCTCTTGACAAGACGTTCATCCGAATTGCTGCTAGCGGGATCAGAGTAGGTTGCCCTCCTGCGCTTTTGAATAGAATGAAGGCAACATTCCCTCTTGATGAAGATGCGATCAAAGAGCTTGCAGAAGACGGATTGCGTGAGATCAGCTTAGGCGCGTTTGAGATCTCCAAGTACGCGGTGACCAATATCGAGTATTGGGAGTTCGTGCGGGACACGGGACATCCGTACCCCAGGCACTGGTTTGATGCACCTCTCGGCTTCCGGGGTAACGAAGCGCCGTTCCTGTTCAAGTACTCCCATCACCCGGTGGTGTTCATAAGACATCATGATGCCTCTTCATATTGCGAGTGGTTGAGTGAAAAAGAAGGCCATGAATATCGACTCCCCACCAACGTGGAGTGGCAGGCAGCGGCCCGAGGGACTGACGGGCGAGTCTATCCGTGGGGCAACCTGTATGATCCCAAACGCTGCAATTGCCCGGAGACCGGATGGGGTAGGACCGTCGATGTGAGAGATTTTCCACAAGGCGACAGTCCCTTTGGCTGCTCGCAGATGACGGGTAACGTCTTTGAATGGCTTGCCGATGATGCCGAGGGCTACCACTGCTTCCTTGGCGGCTCATTTGCATCGGCATTAGAGATCTATGGTATGACGTTTTTCACAATGAAGACTAAGTCTGATTGCCAAAGAGCCGATCTGGGTTTTCGGCTTTTTCGGCAGATCTAGGAAAAGGAGGCTTGCCTATGGCGACACCAACGAGTGACGCACTGCCGCTGAGACAAAGAGGTGTGATTTATCGCGAAATCCCTTTCTGGAAGACTTTACAGAGTCTTTTCTTTATGGTCGCTCTGGCAGGCACATTGACCGTAGCGACAGCATTCTTCGCAAGAGCGCTGCTGGGAAATTCGTACCCCGCTCAGGTTATCGTGAATCGAGGATGGGTGCCCTACGTCGAGGTGCTCGTGTTCTGGCTGGCGATCATATGTCTGGTGGCAAGGTGCCGCTCGATCACGGGAGAGAACGATCTGTTTGAGAGGACACGTCGAGAGTGGTCGCAAATCCTGTCCAAGGTCGGACCCTCATCGACAATTCCCGTGTGCAAATGTGAGCAGATTCTGGTCTTGGTTGCGAACATGAAGCAGGAGTTGCTCAGCTCAAAGGCAGGTAGCCGGCTTTACGCCGCCGTTTGGCGGTTTCACGGGACTCGCAGTTCGAAGGATGCGGATGATGTCTTGAGCACACTCAGCGAAATGGATGCGGCTGCAACCGAATCGGCGTATGGGAACCTGCGTTTTTTTGCCTGGCTCATTCCGACCCTTGGCTTTATAGGTACCGTGATTGGAGTAGGCCAGGGTATCGCAGGCTTCGGCGAGATCGTAAAAGGCTCCAGCGAAACATACCGTGATGTCTTCGCAGAAATCCCCAAGGTAACGCACAATCTGGGCATAGCTTTCGACACCACACTTCTTGCCCTTCTCCTGACAGTCATTGTTCTGCTCCTGATGGGCTGTGTTCAAAGACGAGATGAGCTTCTGCTCTACATGATCGATGTGTTCTGTGTGGAGGAGATCGTAGGGAGCTTTGAGGATGCTGACGAACATGTCGAAGCTATCAGAGACCTCAGTATAGCTTTCGGTAAGCACATTGACCGACAGACGGAGCAATTGGCCGCAGCGTTGGCAGATGGCACGCGTACTGTCGACCTGTCGAAGATCGAGACCTCGGTGCATAATATCGAGGCTCGCATTGACCGACAGATCTCCGAAGAGTCAGAGAAGATACAGGCTGTCATCCACCAGCCGGAGCACGCCAAATCGGTGGGCCAGATGGTTGAGGATCTGAAGAAGGTTACGACAAAGACCATCACCCGATTTGAGCGGTCTTTTGATACGATGCAGCAGAACCTCGCCGAGACCACCAACATGCTGAACCAGGCCGCTACTACCCTGAATACGTACGTCACTGACGGAGCGGTCGCGGAGGCGGCGGAGTTCGCCGGGGCAGTCGCTGATCTTAAGGCCGGTTTGCAGCCGATGGTACAAGCTGTCTCGGAACTATCAAGGGCGTCAGACAATCTCAAGGGGCTGGCTGACCTTTCGACTGCGGCGGACAAGTTGGAGAAGGCCAGCATCCGAATTGAGAGTGCCACGGGACGGATCCAGACGGGCAGCGAAGGCATAGCCACAGCGGGCACAAACCTGACAGGGATCATTGCAGACAATAGAACGGTTTTGGAGGGAGTCAAGAACGTCTTGGCCAACACCACGGACAGTATCGATCACCTCAGCAAGATCATCAGCTCCATGAACACCACGCTGTGGAGGAGTCGGAGATTACCAATGGACTGTGTCATCCGGCGAAATGCTGCCACCTGGGCTGCATTTGGACCCTAACGGTTACTTCCACGGAATCCCGAAAATCAACAACGTCTCCCGGATGACGGAGGAATACGAGTTTGGCGTCTTCGTTACCGCTCTGAGATTGAGTGCGGAGGATGCCAAACAAGGAACCAGAGAGAACAGGTACAGGATTGCGGTCCACCGGGACAGTCTCGTTGAACTGGGCACACTCCCACCCATGGCGATTCTGACGAAGTCCCCTCTGCCCGACGGAACGATAGGCAGAACGTACAATGTGACTCTTGCCGCATGTGGCGGACTACCACCATACACGTGGCAATGCACCAGCAACCTCCCGCCGGGTCTGCAGTTAGAGATCGCAACGGGCTGCATCACTGGCGTGCCGCGAGATAGGACAGCGAAGGCAACGCTGAAGGTGAAGGTCTGGGATGCCAGAAGGCTGGATGTGAAGGGAGCGACAGATTCACGAGACTTGGAACTGTCGATCTTCCCGCCCCCCAAGGAACCACCGCCGCCACCGCCGCCCCCGGAGATCCTCACCCAGAAGCTCCCCTATCTGATAGAAGGACTTCCTCACGAGATAGGAATGGCGGTACGCTATGGTGTTCATCCGTTCATATGGACGGTTACAGGCAAACCGCCATGGCTGGAACTCGATGCTGAAAAAGGCATCCTGCGCGGCATACCACCCATTGGTTCTCGTGGAAAAGAAGTCATAGAATTAGTCGTTCGCGATGCCCTCCAGCGGCAATGCCCAGAATCTTTCAAAGGCGAGATAGAGATTCGCCCGCAAATCGGCATGTCTATCAACAAGCTGACAATCCTATCTGACAACCTCCCGGAGGCGACCTTCGGAGCACCATATGTCGCGCCCATCGCACTGAGCGGAGGTGCGCCGCCTTATCGATTCAGTGTGAGTTCTCTGCCGAACGGTCTGACGATGGACCAGGCGGGATCTATCAGGGGCACGCCTATTGTGGAAGGAACATTCAACCTCGATGTCGAAGTCACCGATTCACTTGATCCCGCTCAACGTGCCAATGCAGCGCTCTCCCTCGCTGTCGAATCACTAGCGAAACCCCTGATGATCTTGACCGATCCACAACTGCCGGATGGAAGGGTGGGCAAGACCTACAAGGTGGTGTTCTCCGCTACTGGTGGCAACGGAGTCTACGAATGGGCGGCACAAGGTGAATTGCCGGATGGGTTGTCGATCAAAGAGGGACACCTCAGCGGGATTCCCTCCGTGGCAACCGGGGCGAACGCACGGTTCCACGTGACAGTCCAGAGCAGCGGCGCCAATCCCATGAGGACGGAGAGAGAATTCTCTATTGCGGTATTAGAGAGAAAGGATATGCCGTCAGTGCGGTCCCCACGGTGGCTCTGGCTAGGACTGGTGTTCGTCGCCAGTGGCGTTGTGAAGTGGATATGGAATGCTGTGTGCTGGCATATGGCACAGAAGTAGCCTCGAATTCATGATAGTTCAGCGGAGGTAGCCATGGTTGTCGGACCAACACCTGTTGACGAAACGGGAAGATTCTGGCTGGCAATAGTCAAACCTATCGGTTCACTGGTAATCAGTGTCCTCACTGTTATCGGGTACGTCCTCTGCCTGTTGTGGATTCTCGGCTATATTCCCTGATTGCGGTAATTCCGTGGCCGCCATGCTTGATGCGGAGTGTGACCACGGAGCGATGGGGTAGCCGTCGATTCCGTCTGTCGGGACGGGCGGAAGATCGCCAGTTTTGGGCAAACTAAAGGTACGCGGTCCCTTTTCGCGGGTGGGACCGTTCGACGCGGCATCGACGGTGACGGAAAGGCACGTCGAAGGGTCAGGAGGCAGGCAAGAAGGGAAAAGCGAGAGGTGACAGGCGACAAGCAAGCAGGGAGGCGGGAGGCCCTGCATTTATGATTGACGATTTCCTCCGTGGCCTCCGGGATGACGGGGACAGGCACCAATTAATGGTATACATGACGCGTGAAACCGCGGCCTGTCCCGGGCATTTCAGAGCCGCAGTGGGCGATCTTGGCCACGCAGCTACATCGTATGGTGAGCCACACGGAGGCGGGACAACTCCGGATCGACGTATAGAGTCTGTTGGGAAGGTTCGGCCTGTGCCTTTTCGAAGATGAGTTCGGAGGAAGAGAACAGGCCGGAGTTCTCTGCTTTCAGCCTTCTGGCCGCCAGGCGGCAATACTCCCTATCGATTTCCACGCCGATGCTGTTGCGTGCGTTCTTAAGAGCGGCAACCATCGTTGTCCCTGACCCGCTGAAGGGATCGAGCACGGTGTCACCCGTAAAGGAGAACATGCGAACGAGTCGCGTGGCAAGTTCCAGCGGAAACGGAGCGGGGTGATTCCGTGTGGACGCGCCGGGGATATTCCATATTTGCTGGAACCACTCGTTGAAGTCCTTCTTATCGATCTTGCTCTCTCGGCGTTGGCCGTTCGTAGGCTGGCGATACCCGCCTGGCTTTCTCTGCATCAGGATGAACTCGATGTCGTTCTTGATGATCGCGTTTGGCTCGTACGGCTTGCCGAGGAACTTGGAGCCGTTCGCGACCTCGTAGGAAGCATTGGCAATCTTGTGCCAGAGGATGGGATTCAGGTTGTCGAATCCGATCTTGCGGCAGCGCACGGCAATGTCCGCATGGAGCGGAAATACGAGGTGGCGCCCAAACTGGCGTCGCGATACGCAAACATCACCTACGACGCAGACGAGACGCCCGCCCGGCGCGAGGACGCGAAAAATATGTTGCCATACTTTATCCAGTTCACCGAGGAATGTCTCGTAATCGTTGATGTGGCCGAGCTGATCATCGTGCTCAGGGATATCGGGGACAGCATACTCAAGAGGTCCGCGAAATAAGTAAGGCGTCCCCGGAATTCAAGGCGTCCCCGGAATTCGTCCCCGGAATTCGGGGGGGGATATCGGGGACAGCATACTCAATAGGTCCGCGAAATAAGCAAGGCGTCCCCGGAGTTCCCCCACCCTGCGATGAACTCTATTGGCTCAAGATCAGCTTGGAACGCCCTCTGTCCGTCGCGGTTCTTCCGAGCCACCCTTCTTGAAGAACGGCGTGAACAAGTCGATCGGCAAAGGCAAGAACGTCACTGTGCTGTGCTCGGAGGAAATCTCACGCATGGTTTGCAGGAAGCGTAATTGCAGCGCGACGGGTTGCGTAGCGATCATGCGACCCGCTTCCACCAGCTTCTCCGCCGCTTGAAATTCGCCTTGGGCATTGATGATCTTGGCGCGGCGTTCCCGTTCGCTTTCAGCCTGTCCGGCCATGGCCCGTTTCATCGTGTCCGGCAGCACCACGTCTTTGGTCTCGACGGCAGTGACCTTGATGCCCCACGGTTCGGTCTGGCGGTCGATGATTTCCTGCAAGTGCTGGTTGATCTTCTCGCGTTGCGAAAGCAACTCGTCCAACTCGGCCTGCCCGATGACACTGCGGAGCGTGGTTTGGGCGATCAACGAAGTCGCCTTCAGGAAATTCTCCACCTTGATGATCGCGGCCTCCGCGTCCATGACGCGGAAATAGACCACGGCGTCCACGCTGACGGGCACGTTGTCGCGGGTCATCATCTCCTGCTTGGGCACGTCGATGGTGATCACACGCAAGTCCACTCTCACCATGCGGTCAACGATCGGGATGAGCAGGATGAGTCCAGGCCCCTTGGCCCGCAGGAGTTTGCCCAGCCGGAAAATCACCCCGCGCTCGTATTCTCGCAGAATGCGGATCATCTGCGGCAACACAACGGAAGCGAGGACCAGAAGGGGAATCACCCATGCCAGCAGCGTCTGCAGTTTCGTCAGTTCTTCCATGACTTGTTCTCCTATGTTTTGGGTTTCACTTCCAGCGTCAGCCCATGCACCGCGACAATTTCAACGGGCTTGCCTTCTTCGACAGGTACCTCGCTGACGGCATTCCAGTAGGCTCCTTCCACGAATACCCTGCTGGGTTGAGTGTGGATGGGCGTCAGTACTGTCGCCGTTTTCCCCACCATGCTTTCCTTCCCGGCCTTTATCGGCAGAGATTGCGCCCGCAACCCAGCGCCGAGAACGAAGGCGAAAAAGGCAGCCGTAATGAGCGTTGCAGGAATGATAAGCCCGAGTGACAGACGAAACGCCGCCCCTGCTGTGTCAAACAACATCAACGAGCCGAGGAAGAAGGAAATGATCCCGCCTGCCGTCAGCACCCCATGCGTCGGCGCGAAGAGGTCCGTGACGAACAGCCCCACGGCGAGCACGATCAAGGCAAGCCCAGCGATGTTGACCGGCAGGACGGAGGCCATGTATAGCGCCAGGACCAACGCGATGGCCCCGACGACCCCCGGTACGATCGCACCCGGGTTGCTCAGCTCACCGATGATCCCATAAATGGCAATCAGCATCAGGATGAACATCACTTCCGGATGCCAGAGCAACTGAAAGACCTTCTCCCGCGTCAGCATGGGCACTTCATGGATTCCAGCAGAGGCGGCGCGCAGCGACTTACCGCTGACTTCGCGGCCATCGAGTTGCTTGAGCAGGTCGGGAACGTCTTCGGCCATGATGTCGATGACCTTCAATTCGAGCGCCTTCTCTGCGGTGATCGCGGCGCTTTCGCGTACAGCGGTTTTCGCCCACGCCACGTTACGATTGCGCCGGGCGGCGATGGATTCGATGAAGGTTGTCGCAAAATTCTCCAGCTTCCTCTTCATCACCTCATCGGGCTCTTGCCCGGCGATACCCCCGCCCATCGCAACCGGATGCGCCGCGCCGATGCTTGTGCCGGGAGCCATCGCGGCCACATCGGCGGCCATGGTGATGAAACAACCGGCGCTGGCCGCCGTGGCACCAGCGGGCGCAACGTAAACGACCGTCGGTAGCCGCGAGGAGTAGAGTGACTGCACAATCTCCTTGGTCGAATCGAGAAGGCCCCCCGGCGTGTCGAGTTGGATGATCAGGCAGACGTACCCTTGCGCGGCGGCTTCGTTGAGGGCACGCTGGACATAGCTCGCGGTGGCCGGACCGATCGCGCCGGAGATCTTGATCAGGCCAGCCTGCTCGGCCCGCGTGGCTGGTGCCAGCCCAAAGACGAGTGTCAGCACCGCCACTACCAGCCGTCGTTGGATGGCTTGATGGTGCACTTTCAGGTCAAATCCACCATGATCTGTGGCGATGCCAACATGCCTCATCTCTCTTCCCTTTCTGCCAAGACAAGGTCCTCTGACCCATCGGCAGGTGGCCGTAGGGTGCATTGATCCATACGGACTGGTTTGAGTTGAACAGACCTTCTCAAAGTCAAGTGCCTATGCTATCCTCTTGGCCTTTGGGATTCAAGGGCCGTTCCGAGGATCGCCGCGAACCGCAAGCCGCACAGCGAAGATCCCCCCGTTCTTGACGGATGGTGAAAACCACTTGGCCGCCCTCATACGCGGTTCTCACATAGTCATAGCCGTGAATCCCAAACCCATGATACAATAAGCTCGTGGACATGTCTGACTCCTATCCTAAGTAACTATCTCAAAAGGCTCAGGCGGTGCTGACGGCGATACCAAAGCAGGCCGCAGCACAGTTGGATCAGGCCCAGGTAATTGCATGACTTCTTGGCGTAACGAATCAGAATCGCACGACACTTGCTCATCCAGCCC
>JAPLGX010000434.1 GCA_026389925.1 Chloroflexota bacterium | reverse complement strand
GCGCTGGTGGGCGGTGACGGTCGAGATGATTGTGCCGCAGCGCGGGCAGACTTCTCCGCCGCGCATGTGCACGGCGAAGAAGTCACGCGGCTTGAGATGCACCGCGTCGCCCATCTCCTGGCGCACCTTCTCGATCGAGGTACGCAGAACCTCGCGCATCGCCTCATACAGCGCTCGCACCTCGTCCGGGGTGAGGCTGGTGCGCTTGCGATACGTGTGCAGGCGCGCGGCCCACAGGATTTCGTCGGCGTAGGCATTGCCGATGCCCGCCAGAAAATCGGCGCGCACGAGGATGCCTTTGATCTCGCCGCGAAACGATTTCAAGCGAGACGCGAATTCCTCGTGCGTCACGGCCAGGGCCTCCGGCCCCATCTCCGCGAACAGCGGTACGCGGCCCAGGTCCGGCGTGAGGTAGAGCTGGCCCATCCTCTTCTGATCGACGTAGCGCAACTCTTCGGCAGGGTTTTCGAAATGCAGCGTGACGTGGACGGGGCCGGCCTTCTTCTCGCCCGGCGCGCACAACTGGAAGCGGCCGGTGAGTTTGGGGTTGGCCACGAGCCACAAGTGCGAGGGGGCGAGGCGGAAGAGCAGATACTTGCCGCGCCGATCGAATGCCTGGATGTGCTCGCCCACGAGGCCTGCGGCGAACCCGCACCCAGAGAGATCACGCACGACGAGCGGGCCGCCTTTCGGATCGATCGTGACCCGCGCAATGATGCGCGCGGCCAGGCGCCGCTCGAGCACCTCTCGTACGATCTCCAGTTCGGGGAGTTCGGGCATGGCTCAATCGCGCGCAACATCCGCTGCCCCGCGTGCATCGCGCGCCGCAGTTGGGGGGTGATGCGGGCGCATGCGCCGAGGGCTACTCTTCGCCGGCAAGAAGGAAGACGGCGTCGCCCGGGCGCACTTTCTGTTTGACCTCAAGCGCGACCTCGCCGGCCTCGGCCGCCGTCACCGGCTGATGATCCACCTGCATCGAGGTCACCTTCTGCTGGAAGTCGGTCGATTTTCCCAGGAAGTGGATGACCTCATTCAGGTGAAGCGGCCGGGTGAGCGTGAGCACCGCTACGCTCAGGCGGTCATAGTAGTGCGTCACCTCTCCCACACGCTCTCCAGTCGTCATCGCTGCCTCCATTCTGATCCGCTCCAGGCGGGCGCGGCGCGTCCTCTCCATGGTACTTCCAGACCATTCTACATCCGGCGAGGCGAGAGCGTGACCCCCGCCGATCGGGGCACGCCGCCTCCGTCGCAGTCTTTCGCCGGCGGGCGGCGATTGACTCTCCCGCCCGGCTTGGCTATAATTCCGCGCAAGTTCGGCAACGCGGGGTGCAGCGTCTGGGTCTTGCGCGTCGGCGCGGCGCAAGACAACGAGGCGGAGGTTCCTCGCCGCAAGGCGGGGCCAATCCCCGGAGACCACCCCGGGGAGAAAATCGATCAGATCAGCGGATGCCTCCGGAGCTTGCCACAAGCTCCCTCCCCCCGAAGATGGCCGTGGTCCGAAAGCCGCGCGGCGACGTGCGGGACAAGCGGACCCGGCCGTGGCGGCACCACCCGCACCCAGCACACAACCCATCCGCGGGCGGGAGGCACAGCTCCCGCCCCAGCCTACCCGTACCTGGCGGAGGACCCGCCGCGTGCGCTGGTAGCGGCTAGTGCTACGTGGGAGGAGGACCCATGGCCATCGATCTCGTCAAGCGCGCACGGCAGGACGGCGTCAAGTTCGTGTGTCTGCAATTCACCGATGTGGTAGGGACGATCAAGAGCGTGGACATCCCCGTCCACCGTCTGCCGGAGGTGATGACCGACGGCATCTGGTTCGACGGCTCGTCGGTGGAGGGATTCGCCCGCATTCAGGAAAGCGACATGCTCCTGCGCCCGGATGCCGAGACCTACCGCGTCTTGCCGTGGGGCGAACCCGAGCGGCGCCGGGCGCGCGTCTTCTGCGACGTGTTTGGTGCGGACGGCAAGCCATTCGACAGCGACCCGCGTGGCGCGCTCAAGCGGATTCTCGCCAAGGCACGCGCCCGCGGATGGGAATTCAACACCGGCCCGGAACTTGAATTCTTCCTGTTCCGCCGCAACGGCGGCGATATCCACCCGGTACCCTATGACACCGGTTCGTATTTCGACTTCTCGGCGCGGGACGAGGCCCAGCGCGTGCGCAACCAGATCATCAGTAACCTGATCGCCATGGGCCTGAACGTTGAGATGGGTCACCACGAGGTAGCCCTCGGCCAGCACGAGATCGATTTCCAGTACGCCGAGGCGCTCACCACGGCCGACAACGCGCTAGCCTTCAAGTACACGGTCAAGGCGGTGGCCAACATGCGCGACTTGACGGCCACCTTCATGCCCAAGCCGGTGTTCGGCATCAACGGATCGGGGATGCACACCCACATGAGCTTGTTCGGCGCGGCGCGCGGCGGCAAGCGCGCCAACCTTTTCTACGACCCGAAGGACGAGTTCCTGCTTTCGCCGCTGGCTTATTCTTTCATGGCCGGTCTGATCGAACATGCCCGGGCGCTGGCGGCGATCGTCGCCCCCACAGTCAACTCCTACAAGCGCATCGTCCCCGGCTACGAGGCCCCGGTGTTCGTGTGCTGGGCGCAGATCAACCGCTCAGCGCTCATCCGCATCCCGCGAACGACGCCGGGCCAGACCACCGGCACGCGCATCGAGCTGCGCTTCCCGGACCCCTCCTGCAACCCGAAC
>JAPLGX010000260.1 GCA_026389925.1 Chloroflexota bacterium | reverse complement strand
GCGACGATGAACCGCACCACGGCCTCCGGCGCGATCATGTGGCAGTTGCGCACGTTCGAGGCGCCGAGCGATTTTGTCAGGCCGTCGAGGATCAGGATCCGCTCACGCTCGTGGGGGTCAAAGGCCGCCAGGAAGCTGTTCAGATCCATCGCCGCCTGGTCCGTCACATAGTGATACATCCAATCGAAAAGCACGAAGGCCACACCCAAGCGCAATGCGGCCTTGCCCAGCGCGATCTGTCGATCGAGGCTGAGCACTCCGCCGGTCGGGTTGTCGGGGCTGGTGATGACGAGCCCGGCCAGCTTGCGCCCGAGCCGCGCCGCGTACTCGCTGCACGCCTGCAGCGCATCTTCGGTGTAAGCCCATCCACTCTGCGCTTCGCCAGGCGCCAGCAGCACATTGGCCCCCACGCCGTACGGCCCCCAGTTGTACGAAATCCACGGCACGCGGCTGACGACGATGAAGTCGCCGGTGCGCCCATGCCCGAGCGCAAGCATTGCGGCATACGCTTTCGCCAGCGCGTCGCGGCCGCCCACAGTGGCTATCACGTTATTCGGGCCGAGCCCGGTCTCGGGCGACGCGTGCCAGTAGGCTTCGAGCACTGTGCGCCGGAACGCGTCGGTGCCGTAGGGCATGTCGTATGCGCTGCCGTGTGCGCGTTGCAGCTCGCCCGCGCGCTCGAGAATCTCGCCCGGCACGCCGGGCAGCGAGGCGCCGCCATCGCCCTGCGAGGCGTCGAAGCTCTCCCGCTCCGGAAAGTTCTTGGCGAACACCGCCAGGCTTTTGTTGATCAGGAACATGCGCGAAGGCGGGATCTCGGCCATCTCGCGGAGATGCGCGCTCACCGGGACGAGGCACTCTTCGGGCACGACCGTGACGGGGCGATCGACGAGGGCTGCCATGGTCTTCTCCTCCGCAGGCGGATGGCGCGATGAAACAAAAAGGCCCCGGCCGAAGGCCGGGGCCCAGATGTTGCGCGAGGTGGCACATCAAGACGCGCATATCCCAGACCCGGCGGCCTTCTCGGGGCCACGGCAGGTATTCATGTCCTTGCGGGTCGGGCGTGCGCTGCGACTACCCATTTCAAACATTGTATCACCCGTGTCAAGCCCCCCTGCGCAAAAGAGAGATCCGGCGCGCGGGGTGCAGAGCCTCCTGGATGAACCGAGCTCAGCCTGGGATCCAGGTTGGCGTGCCCCGGAAGAGTGCAACGGGGAGGCGCGCCACACTGGCATCGGGGGTCCGCCTCGCCGCGTGGCGTGACGCCGTCAATCGCAAACACGCGATCGCCGTTTCTGCCAAGGCGAGAATGCAGCAGAGCCGGTCGCTTGCTGGAGACTCTGTTCGGTGACTTGAAGCAGGATACCCGGTCGCTGGAGGAGTCCGTCATTCCCGCGAAAGCGGGAATCCAGATGAGGTTGCTTGCACGGGTGCGCCTCGCGCGGCCATGGTGATCGCGCGTTGACCGGCCCGCTGGTTAATCCCTTATGCCCTCTCACCTCGCGTTGCTGCGCTGCAACACCACATAGGCCAGGAGCATCAACGCCAGCCCTGCCCCGTCGAAGAAAATGAAGCGCATGCCCGTGGCCCACAACGCCGCGTGCCCGGGCGCTAAGCTGAGCACAAGCCAGGTTTCGCCGGCCAGGCCGAGGGCCTGCTGCACCAGGATGACCGCGAATAGCACACGGTGAGCGCGCGGGCGCCAGATGACCGCGGGATAGGTGGCGTTCCACATCAGAAACAGGATCCCGAAGGCCTGGACGATTGCCCGCCCCGGCGCGCCGCCGACTTCAAACGAGGCGGCGAAGTTCTCCGGCCATCCGAGGAACATCACCGCGCACCAGACGTTCATCAGGAAAACCGCACCGACCGCCGTGCGTGTGATCGGTTCGGCGAGTGCCGGGCTCACTCCTCCAACCTTGTCTCGTGTCCCTTTGATCATGGTGTCCCGAGATGGTGAGGACGGAAATCCTGCGGCCGGATGTTATAATCTTCCGCGCCGCTGCCGATCCGCGGCGCAGGCTGTCAAACCGAATAGCATGTCACGGAGAGGTAGCGTAGTTTGGCCTAACGCGCGCGCCTGGAGAGCGCGTGAGCCGTAAGGCTCCGCGGGTTCAAATCCCGCCCTCTCCGCCTGAGGCACCGAGCAATCGGTGCCTTTGCGTTTGTCGCCCTCAGCGCCCGGCGTCCGCCAGCCGGGACTTCAGCTCAGCAATCGGGGCCACCGGTGTGGGATCGATGCCGTAGGCCATGGCCAGGTAGAACGCTGAGTAGTCGCCGAAGTGCAGCGCGGTCAGCATGTGCGCCAACACGTTCGGCCCCCCGGCTTGGAACTCATCCGTATTGAACCCCTGGACCATGAAGAGCTCGCGCGTGTGCCGGGAGCGCAGTTCGTTGCGTTCGTGTGCCAGCGTAGAGCGCAAGAAGATGAGCATGTAGCGCCCGGTCAAATCCTCCGGCTGCAGAGTGCCGGCAATCGTATTGTGATCGAGCTCGGGCAACTCCTCATACTGTGCCCAGGCCTTGCCAATCTCTGCGATTTGCGTCTTCCAACGTCGGGCAACGGGGGCCAGATGGTCGGACCCGTAGACCGCGACCCAGCGTCCCATCCATTGCCCGGCCATACGTTTGGCGGGGTTGTGGACTACGGGAATATCTGCGCGCAAGTGCGCTTGCTGAGCGCGCATCGAGGTGAGCGCGGCGGCAAGCTCCGCGGAAGGGTCGGGCATCAGCCCCAGGCGGGCGACGCAGGCCATAGGCAAGAGGAAGAGGAATCCGACCGCCGCGCGCGGCTGGGCGCGGAAGGTAAACTGCCACAGGGGCAGCGATGCCGCCTGCGCCTCGGCGGCAAGTTGTCCGCCTGAGGTGATAGCCAGGACCGGCAGGCCGCGGCGTCGCGCCTCAGAATAGGCCGAAAGCGTCTCCTCGGTGTCGCCCGAGTGCGAGGCAACGATGACCAGCGTGTCGCGGCTGCGAGCCCAGGCCGGCAGCCCGTAGTTGCGCCACACCGTGACCGGAGCCGTTCCGATGTGGTCGGCATACGCGGCCAGGAGCGCGCCGCCGATG
>JAPLGX010000448.1 GCA_026389925.1 Chloroflexota bacterium | reverse complement strand
AGGTGACGGGGTGCACGCCGCTGCCCGCGAGCAGCGGCGATGGCAGAAGCCCACGTTCGAGGCGAACGGATTCGGCGGCGACGAGCTGCTCTTCCCGCAGCCGCAGCAGGCTCGTTTCAGCGCGGCGGCGCTCGACGGCGTAGCGGATGGCGCGGGTCAGTGAGTACTCGTCGAGGCGGCCTTTCACCAGGTAGTCTTGCGCGCCGGCTTTGACCGCCTCGAGTGCGATGTCCTCGTCGTCGAGGCCGGTGAACACAATGACCGGCAGGGCCGGGTGGTGGGCACGCACCCGCGCCAGCGTGTCCAGGCCCTGGCTGTCCGGCAGGCCAAGGTCGAGCAGGACGATGTCGACCTCACCGGAGGCGAGATGCCGCTCGGCCGCCGCCAGGCGGTCCACCCCATCCAGCGTGATATCGGACACCCCGCGCAGCATCTCGCGCACCAGACGCGAATCGCCGGGGTTGTCTTCCACCAGCAGAAGGTCAATTCCCCCAGGTTTCATGCCGGACCCTTTCCCTCGTGGATCAGGAGGTCCCGTCAGGCAATTTGACGATTGTGAGCCAGAAATCCTCAATTGACCGCACAACCTTCATGAACTGATTCAGGTCGAGGGGCTTGGTCACGTAGCAATTGGCGTGGGCATCGTAGGTCTTGCGGACGTCCGCCTCATCGCTCGACACGGTCAGGATAACGACCGGGATGCGCTTGAGGTCCATGTCGGCCTTCATTTCTGCCAGTACCTCCTGACCGTTCTTGCGCGGCAGGTTGAGGTCCAGGAGAACCAGGTCCGGGCGGGGCGCGTCGGTGTACTTGCCTTCCTTGTGGAGGAAGGCCATGGCCTCCTCGCCGTCGCGCACGTGATGCATCGTGTTCTTGATCTTGCTGTCGCGCATCGCCTCGCGGGCCAGGCGCGCATCGCCATCATTGTCTTCGACCATGAGAATGTCGATCGGCTTGCCTTCCATCACTGGGTTCATCGGGTTTCTCCTGTCTCAGCGGGCTGCCCAGGGTCAGGCTTTCAGCGTGAATAGGAATTCGGAGCCCTGGCCGGGAGCGCTTTCCACCCAAATCCGTCCCCCGTGCCGCGCGACGATGCGTTGGCATAGCGCGAGGCCGATCCCGGTCCCAGGGTACTGTTGCGGCCCATGCAGCCGCTGAAAGATGACAAACAGCCGGCTGAAGTGCTTGGGGTCGATTCCGATGCCGTTGTCTTTGACTGAGATGATCCACTCCTCCCCATCTCTCCGGGCCGAGATATGGACGCGCGGGGGCTCGACTTCCTTGTGGAACTTGATGGCATTGCCAATCAGGTTCTGGAAGACCTGCACGAGCTGTGTGCGATCAGCGATGAGCGCTGGCAGATCGCCATTGGAGACAAGCGCGCCGGACTCGCTGATGGCGGCCTGCAAGTTGGCGACAGCCTCGCCCAGCACTTGGTGCAGGTCCACGAGTTCGTATGGGCGCCCGCGGGTGGTAACGCGGGAATACATCAATAGGTCCTGGATCAGGCGTTGCATACGGTTGGCCCCGTCCACCGCATAGCCGATGAAGTCCTGGGCATCTCGGTCGAGCTGGCCCTCAAAGCGCTTGGCCAGCAGCTGCGTGTAGCTCGACACCATGCGCAGGGGTTCCTGCAAGTCATGCGAGGCCACGTAGGCAAACTGCTCAAGCTCCTTATTGGAGCGCTCCACGTCGGCCAGGGTCTTCTTCAGCTTCGTGTCCGCCTCCTTGCGCTCGGTCACGTCGTGCGCCATCGCGAAGATCAATTGCTCACGCGGGTCGGAGGAGGCGTTCCACAGAAGCCACTTCCACGAACCGTCCTTGCAGCGATAGCGATTCTCAAACGCGGCCAAGGTTTGCCCATCGGCCAAGGTTGCGACCACCGCCTGGGTCGCAGCGCGGTCGTCTGGATGGACAAACTCGATGAAGGGCGACATCATCATTTCATCTTGGCGGAACCCAAGCACGCGCTCGAAGGCAGGGTTGACTTCCTTCAAATACCCGTCGAAGCCCGCCGCGCAAATGAGGTCCGACGAGAGGGCGTACATACGCTCGAGTCGGTGGCGCAGCAGAGTCTGCTCCCGCGAGAGGGCCGCGGCCATGATGTTGAACTCTCGCGCCAGCGCGCCTAGTTCGTCGCCGGCTGTCTCCGGCAGGCGGACATCCAGTTCGCCGCGGCCAAAACGGGCGGCGCCCGCTTGCAGGGCCCGCACCGGACGGGTGATCGTCCGAGCCAGCCCCACGCCAATGCCTGCGACGACGAGCAGCGCGATCCCGCCCGCCAGGATGACCCATCGACCGAAAGTTGCCACCGGCGCAAAAGCCTCAGCCTGATCCACTTTGACAACGAGGCACATGTTCCGCGCCGGCATCCAGGTAAAGTTGGTTATGGCCGGCACGCCGCGGTAGTCGTCGGCCTGGA
>JAPLGX010000410.1 GCA_026389925.1 Chloroflexota bacterium | reverse complement strand
GGCTCGCGCCGCCGCACGCGGCCGGCCTCATCCCAGGCGCGCATCCAGCCCTGCGGCGTCACGCCCACGAACGACTGCGGGAAGAGGTCGATGACCCCCAGGTCCACTTCATCGGCGACCGGCCCGAGGTGAACGAGTGGCGCTCGGCGCCACTCGAGCGGCACGGCCGCCGGGGCGAGGCGCTCCGCGACATGATGGATGATCTGTTCGCGGGCGGAGCCCTGGCAGAGATTCTCGAAGGTCGTGGTGTGCGCGGCCGGAAGGCGGAAGAGACGCAGCGCGGAGAGAGCGTCAAGGTCCTGCCCGGCAGCGCAGGAGGTGACCGCGCCGACCGTGAGCCCCCAGGCCGCGGCGGTGAGACCCGCGTAAGTGACCGTCCCGCCCAGGCGCTCGCCTGCGGGCAGGAGATCCCGCGTGACGTGGCCGATGAGCAGGTAGTCGGGTGAGCGCGAGGCCGCCAGGGACACGCGAAGATTATACCCGAGGCATTCCGCCGCGTCCCGTTATAATCGCCGCACGCTGCGAGAGACCATGCCCGAATTGCCCGAAGTTGAAACGATCGCCGAGAGTCTGCGCCGCGCCGGCGAGGTCGGCCTTCCGCTCGTGGGCGAGACCCTGGTGGGGGCCACGCTGCGCTGGCCGCGCCACATCGCTCAGCCGACCCCGCACGAGTTCAAGGCACTCGTGCGCGGGCAGACGGTGCGCGCCATCGGCCGGCGCGGCAAGTTCCTGGTGCTCGATCTCGATCGCCACATGCTTCTGATCCACCTGCGCATGAGCGGCGACCTGCGCATGGCGGCCTCGGCCGCGCCGCTGGAGAAGCACGACCTGACCCTCTTGCACACTGCCTCCGGTCACGACTTGCGTTTGCGCGACCCGCGCCGCTTCGGGCGGGTGTGGCTGGTGGAGGATGCGCACACGGTGCTGGCGCACCTCGGCCCGGAACCTCTGGACCCCGCCTTCGATGCGGCCGCGCTGGGCGCTCGTCTCGCGCGCCACCGCCGCCGGCTGAAACCTTTGCTGCTCGACCAGACCTTCCTGGCGGGCATCGGCAACATCTACGCCGACGAGGCGCTCCACCGTGCCGGGTTGCACCCGCTGCGCGCCAGCCACCTTCTCAGCCCGGAGGAAACCCGGCGGCTGTGGCACGCCGTGCGTGCCGCACTGCGCAGCGGGCTGCGCCATCACGGCGCAAGCATCGACTGGGTCTATCGCGGGGGAGGTTTCCAGAACCATTTCCGGGTCTACGCCCGAACCGGCCAGCCGTGCCCGGTGTGTGGCACACCCATCCGGCGCATCCTGGTCGGCCAGCGTTCAACCCACTTCTGCCCGGTCTGCCAGCCTCTTCGCCCGCGGCGCACGTAGGCCGCACCCGGCCCGCCCGCCGCTGGCGCCGCCCGGCCCCTCCCGCCCCTATCCGCAGGGCGCGGGGCCACATTGGAGCCATATCCGGTGCACCTCAAGCGCAAGAAAAGCGGCGTCCTCCGGGTGTGAAAAGAGGGTGAAAATGGCGTGACAGGCAACACGAGAATCATAGGAGAATCAGCCGCTCTCCGTTAGAATTCACAGATGAGGTGCGGAATGTCGCCCATCCTTCGCGCCCGATGCGCTCACACATCCCGGCACGCCCGCGCGCAGAGCCTGGTTGAAACGGCTTTGCTCTTGCCCGTTCTCCTGCTCCTGCTCTCCGGGCTGGTCGAGTTCGGCTTCCTTCTGAATCGTTACCTGATCCTGCTCGACGCGGTGCGCAATGCGGCGCGCTTCTCCTCGGACAGCCTGTACACGGCCGCCTTCCCCGACACGGCGTGCGATGTGGGCGCGGTCTCTTATCCTCACTTCACGGATTTCTTCGGCCAGACCGCGTGCCTTGTGCTTCGGGAACTGGGCAACGAGCAGCCCGCCGTGCTCCTGGATCCGGCCCGCGACGATGTCATTGTGTCGGCCTTCTCGGTCGAAGCGGGCGTGGGCGTGACGCGTTTCCCGCCCGCCTTTGGCGAAGTGGGCTTCGCCTACTTCGGCAATGAGGCCTCCGACTTCACCACGGCGGACATCAATTCGATGCTGGAGCCTCTAGCTCCCAGCACGGGCCTCTTGCTGGTCGAGATCTGGTACCACTACGACCAGGTGCTGCGCCTGCCGTGGATCATGGCCTTCCTGCCCGACCCGGTTCCCCTGCATCTGCACACGGTCATGCCCCTGGTGTCGGCCGAGCCCACCTCCACTCCAAATCCATGAGGTCCTCCATGATGCGGTTACGACAGAGGTCAAGGAACCGCAAGCCGGGCCAGGCGCTGATCCTGATTGCGCTGGCCTTCATCGGCCTGCTGGCCTTCGTTGGCCTGGCGATCGATGGCGGCCAGTTCTTTATCGGCATGGGCAATCTGCGCCGGGCGACGGATGCCGCCTCGCTCGCGGCCGCCGCCCAGGTGCGCGAGGGACGCCTGATTAACAGCCCGGAGGTGATCAATTCCGCGCTGCAGGTCTTGCGCATGAACGGCGTCGACACGGCCGGCGTGGATGTGCGCGGGTGTCTGCCGCTCGACCTGCCTCACCACGACGCGTCCCTGTGCACCACCCCGCCCCGCAAGCTGGTGCGGGTTCGAGCCTCATCCCAAGTGCCTATGGCCTTTCTGACGGTGATCGGAATCAACACCATTCCCATCACCGCCGACTCGGTGGCCGAGGCCGCCTCGCTGGATGTGGTCCTGGCCATCGACGTGTCGGAGTCGATGACCT
>JAPLGX010000099.1 GCA_026389925.1 Chloroflexota bacterium | reverse complement strand
ATGGCAGCCATCGTCGATTTCTGCGAGCGCAAGAACATTTACCTGATCTCCGACGACATTTATCACAAGCTGGTGTTCGACGGCCGCCAGCCGACCTCTTCGTACAAGTTCACCACCCGCGATATCGAGAGCACGCGTGTCATCGCCATCAACGGGGTGTCGAAGCTGTACGGCATGACCGGTTTCCGCATCGGCTGGGTGGTGACCAATCGCAAGATGGTCGAGGTCATGACAAATGTCCAGGCGCAGACCACCTCCTGCGCCTCGGAAGTGCTGCAGGCGGCGGCCGAAGGCGCGCTGACCGGCTTGCAGAGCGTGGTGGAGGCGCTGCGTCTGACGATCGAGAACAACCGCAACGTGATGCTCGAGCAGCTCAAGGCCTTCGACGGCGTGCGCGTCGTGCGCCCGGGCGGCACCTTCTACTGCCTGCCCGATTTCCGCGCTTACAATCCGAAATCGGACGAGCTTTCGCGCTTCCTGCTGCGCCGGGCGCTGGTGGTCACCGTGCCAGGCAAAGAGTTCGGCATGGAGGGGCACATCCGCCTGAGCTATTCGGGCACCGTCAAAGACATCACCGAGGGCGTCGAACGCATCAAGTGGGCGCTCGACCCCCATTCGCCCAACGAAATCTACATCGGCGACCGCAAAATGGTTCGAGACTGGCTATGAACAATATTCTTGACATACGTACGCCGGCCGAAGGCGAGGCCGCGGCGCTGCGCTCCGACTACGGCCTGGACACGATCGGCCTCGCGAACCTGCGCAAGGCCTACTGGAACCTCCCGGCCGAAGCCCTCTACGAAGAAATCGTCTTCCGCCACGAGGCGAGCATTGCGCGCCAGGGACCTCTCGTCGTGGCCACCGGCAAGCACACCGCCCGCTCCGCGACCGACAAGTTCATCGTCCGCGAGCCCTCCACCGCCGACCGCATCTGGTGGGGCGAGTACAACCGGCCCTACGCGCCCGACAAGTTCAACGAGCTGTACGACCGGCTGCTCGGCTTCTTGCAGGGCCGCGACGTCTTCGTGCAGGATTGCTACGCGGGCGCCGACCCGGCCTATCGTCTGCCCATCCGCATCATCACCGAGCACGCCTGGCACAGCCTGTTCGCGCGCAACATGTTCCTCGTGCCGAAGTCGGCGGAGGAGTACCGCCGTCACGTGCCGGATTTCACCGTGATGTGCGTGCCCTCCTTCCAGGGGGCGCGCACCATCGACATGACGGCCACCAAGACTTTCATCATCATCAACTTCCAACAGCGCCTGTGCATCATCGGCAACACCGCTTATGCAGGAGAGATCAAGAAGTCGATCTTCTCCATCCTCAACTTCCTGCTGCCGGCGCAAGGCATCCTTTCGATGCACTGCTCAGCCAACGCCGGCGAGAGCGACGACGACGTGGCGGTGTTCTTCGGGCTTTCGGGCACGGGCAAGACCACGCTCTCGGCCGACCCGCGTCGGCGCCTGATCGGCGATGACGAGCACGGCTGGAGCGACGAGGGGGTGTTCAACTTCGAGGGCGGCTGCTACGCCAAAGTGATCCAGCTTTCGCCCACGGCCGAGCCGCAGATCTACGCCTGCACGCGCAAGTTCGGGACGATTCTCGAAAACGTCACCTACGACCCGGTCACGCGCCTGATTGATCTGGATGACGACAGCATCACCGAAAACACGCGCGGTTCGTATCCTCTGGAATATATAGAGAACGCCATCCCCGAGAAGATGGCCGGCCATCCGCGCAACATCATCCTGCTCACGTGCGATGCCTCGGGCGTGATGCCGCCGCTGGCGCGCCTGACGCCGGACCAGGTGCTGTACCACTTCATCTCTGGCTACACGGCCAAGATTAGCGGCACCGAAGTGGGTCTGGGGGTCGAGCCGGAGATCACCTTCAGCACCTGCTTCGGCGCGCCCTTTATGGTGTACCACCCGGCCTTTTACGCCGATCTCCTCAAGCGCAAGATTCTCAAGCACAAGGTCAATTGCTGGCTAGTCAACACCGGCTGGGTGGGCGGGCCGTACGGCGTGGGCAAGCGGATCAGCATCAGCTATACGCGCGCGCTGCTCAACGCGGCGCTCTCGGGGCAACGTGATGTACTCCCACCTCCCAAGCCCCCGCCCTTGCGGGGCGTCCACGCGACGGGGCTGCCCCTGTGGGGCAGCCCCTTCTCTTTTGTTCCGTGGGCGCCAGCCGATGAGAAACCGCGGCTTCAATTGGCGATGGATGCGCGACGCCAAGCGGATGCATGCGACACGCTGTTCCGCGCGGGAGATTTGGGCGCATACCTCACGCCCGTGGGCACCGGTAAGGCAGACTGTGCCCTCTTCCCATGGGCACCCTTTCGCCGCGACACATGATGGGCGGGCATCGGGTGCTCAGGCCGCCTCGGCCGCGCGCATGGCCTCGAACGCGGCAATCGCAACCTCCAGCATCGACTGATCCGGCTCGCGCGTGGTGAGCGATTGAGTCCACACTCCCGGCAAAGAAAGTCAGCGCGCGAGGCGCAGGTGCTGATGGCGGCCCGTCCAACGCAGGAACTCGTAACCCAGCCCCACCAGGACGGGCAGCGCGAGTACCCGCGTGGCCAGGCGCATGCCGAGCGACATCGGCCCGAGCAGCGCGAAGAGCAGCACGGTGATCGCCACCAGCGTCACGAGAAACGAGGTCCCGCAGCGCGGGTGGTAGCGCGGGAATTTCGCAACCGAGGGCGGGTCGAGCGGTGCGCCGGCCTCGAAGGCAGAGATGGTTTTGTGCTCGGCCCCGTGATAGGCGAATACCCTGCGGATTTCCGGCATGCGTCCAATGGCCGCGAGGTACCCAATGAGCAGTCCGAGGCGCACCAATCCCTCGGCCACGTTGCTCCAGGTGGAGTTCAGCCCCAGGCCCCGCTCGATCCACTGACCGATGCCGGCCGGCAAGAGCATGAACAGCCCCACGCCGATGGCCAGCGACAGGCCAAAGCTCAGCCAGAGGGTTCCGCCGCCGATTTTCTCCTCCGGCGCCTGGATCTGCGCCGAGTAGGCCAAGCTCTCAAATCCGAGCCCGAGCGCATCCGCCAGGAGCAAAGCACCGCGGACGAATGGGACCCGCACCCACCCGCCCCGGTAGAAGCGACCCAACGGCCGGACTTGGACGCGGATCTGCCCATCCGGCGCGCGCACGGCCACAGTCCGCGAGCGCGCGCCGCGCATCATCACGCCTTCCAGCACGGCCTGCCCGCCGTAGTTGAGCAGCGGCTGCGGCGCGGCGGAGGTGCTAGACGACGAGGGCATACAGGAACCGGATGTAGGATTCGATGCCGCGGTAGAAGTTGGGCAGGAACAGGCGCTCGTTCGGGCTGTGCAGGTTGTCGTCGGGCAAGCCGAAGCCCATCAGAATCGACTCGTGTCCGGTCAGCTCCTGCAGGATTCCCACCACCGCGATCGTCCCGCCCTCGCGCATGAATACCGGATCGACGCCAAACGTCTCCTTCAGCGCGCGGATGGCGGCGCCCATCTCGTGTGTGTCGCGCCGGACGATCGCCGGCGGCGCGCCGGCCAGGTTCTGCACTTCCCAGCGCACGGTGGGCGGCGCGTTGCGGCGCAGGTACTCCTCGAGCTGGGCCTGCACGGCTTCAGGCGTCTGATCTGGGACCAGGCGCATCGAAATCTTGGCCATCGAGCGGGCCGGCAGAACGGTTTTCGATCCTTCGCCGGTGAACCCGCTCAAGAGGCCGTTCACCTCGAGCGTCGGCCGCGCGCCAAGCTGCTCGACGGTTGTATACCCTGCTTCGCCGCGCAGCTGCGTCACACCAGTCTGCCTCTTGACATCCTCATCCGTGGTGGGCACGCGTGCCAGCGAGGCGCGTTCTTCGGGTGTGATACGACGCACCGAATCGTAAAAGCCTGGCAGCGTCACCCGCCCTTGCGTGTCCTTCATGCCGGCAATCAGTTCGCACAGCACCTGGGCCGGATTGTGGATTGCGCCGCCAAACAGCCCGGAGTGCAAGTCCTGCTTTGGGCCGAATAGCCGCACTTCGAAATACGCCAGCCCGCGCAGTCCGTAGACGACCGACGGCAGATCCGGCCGCAATATCATCGCATCCACGTTGAGCACCACGTCGCACTTCACCAGGTCGCGATGCTCCAGGAGAAACGCCTTGATGTTGGGCGAGCCCACTTCCTCCTCGCCCTCGAGAAGGTACTTCAGGTTGACCGGCAGCTTTCCCGTCGCACGCACCGCCTCGACCGCGGCCAGTTGGGCAATGAGCTGGCCCTTCATATCCGAGGCGCCGCGCCCGAAGAGGTAGTCCCCGCGCTGGGTCGGCTCGAAGGGTGGGCTCGTCCACTCCTCGAGCGGCTCCGCTGGCTGCACGTCGTAGTGGCCGTAGACCAGAACCGTGGGGGCACTCGGGCCCGCCTCCGAACTCTCGGCATAGACGACGGGGTGCTTGATCGCCGGATAGACTTCGGCTCGCATGCCCAACGCACGCAAGCGTTCTGCGATCCAATCCGCGGCGCGGCGTATATCGGCGGCGTGCTCGCTGTAGGTGGAGATACTCGGGATGCGGATCAGCTCTTTGAGCGATTCAACCGCCTGCGCCTGATGGGCGCGTCCCTGGGCAATTGCCTTTTCCATCGACATCCTTCCTCCAAGTCTCTCAAACGGTGGATGCGCAGGCGGCGCTAGCGCCGCCCGACGAAATTCGAGGCCAGCGCCCCGAACAACCCTACCCCAGCCAGGGCGATGAGGACCAGCGCTGGCGGGAACCCGCCCGAGGCCGCGCCGCCATTGGTGGTCAGGCTGACGGGCGTGGGCGGCGTGGCCGGGGTAAACGTCGGCAGACGCGTGGGCAAGACCGAGGAAAACTGGGCAGCAAAGGTCGGGTCAATCGTGGGGGTGACGCGCGGCGTGGCGGTGGGCGGCGGCTCGATGATGCGCAGCACTGCGCCCAGCGTGAACAGCCGGACGAAAGGCGCATACACCCAAGCCAGGCCCGCGGCGACAGGCGAATAGCGAATCTGGATCCAGTCTCCGCCGATCGACCGGCCGAGCGCTTCGGCCGTTTGCCCCGTGACCAGCACGCCGACCGCCTCGTATTCCACGCCCGGGCCCGGGCGGACGTTGATGAAATCCGAGTTCATGCAGCACTCGATATAGGGGCCGGCCGGTGTCGCGGTGGCGCCCGAATCTTGTGCGATGGCGGCGGGCGCGCCCATCAACGTGAGGGCCGTCACGACGAGTGCCGCCAGCGCAAGCCGCCCGGCCTTTCCGCGCGCATTCATCCTGACCTCGATCCTCTGCCCCTCATGGCGAGCACATTTCTTCGGGGCTATAATCTCCCCGAATTCTTACCGGGAGAGACAATGCTGCCAACTCCGCTTGTCACGACACAGACCTGGCTCTACGCCGCGACCGTTTTCTTGGGCGCTTTCATCGCGGCGCTGTGGCTGAGCCTTGTCATCTGGACCGCGCGCGACATTCGCTCCCGCACGCCCGACCGGCGAGCGCAGGTCCTGGCCGTGCTCGTGGTCGCGCTGCTCAATCTGCCCGGATTGTTGATCTATCTCCTGCTGCGCCCGCCGCTCACGCTCGACGAGGCCTACCAGGCCACTCTCGAAGAAGAAGCGTTGCTGCAAGGATTGGCTGAGCGGGCGCGCTGCCCGGGCTGCAGCCGCGCGGTCAGCCCCGAATGGCACGTGTGCCCTTCCTGCGCAACGAGGCTGCGCAAGCCCTGCGGCAAGTGCGGGAAGGCGCTCGACTTGACCTGGAAGGTGTGCCCTTACTGCGCCTCCCCCCAGACCTAGCCCGGCCGGCCGCGCAAGCGCATCAAAACGGACGTTGCAGGAACCCCCTTCCCTGCAACGTCGCCCATCTCATCCTCGTCGAGCGTAACTAGCCGATCCCCCCATTGCGCAGCGCCGCGTGCCCGGCGTAGGTGGCCTCGTCGCCCAATTCGCGCTCGATGCGCAGGAGCTGGTTGTACTTGGCCACACGGTCGGAGCGCGCGGGCGCGCCGGTCTTGATCTGCCCCATGTTGAGGGCCACGCTCAGATCGGCGATGGTGCTGTCTTCGGTCTCGCCCGAGCGGTGCGAGGTGACCGCGCGCCAGTTGGCCCGATGGCACATCTCCACGGCCTCGATCGTCTCGCTGAGCGTGCCAATCTGATTGAGCTTGACCAGCAGCGCGTTGGCCGCGTGCTCGGCAATGCCGCGCCGCACGAGCTCAGGATTGGTGACGAAGATGTCGTCGCCGACGATCTGGGTGCGACTGCCGACCTTCTGGGTGAGCATCTTCCAGCCGTCCCAATCATCTTCGGCCAGCCCGTCCTCGATGCTGACGATCGGGTAGCGCTTCAGCCACTCCTCCCAGAAAGCGACCATTTCGGCCGGAGAAAGCTTGCGGTTCTCGCGGCGCAGGTTGTAGGTGCGGGTCTTGGAGTCAAAGAGTTCGGAGGCGGCCGGGTCCAGAGCAATTGCCACTTGCTCTCCCGGCTTGTAGCCCGCCTTAGCGATCGCCTCCAATATGACCTCCACCGCCTGGGCGTTCGACTCAAGCGCGGGCGCGAACCCGCCTTCATCGCCCACCAGCGCGGTGAACTTCTTCTCGCGCAGCACAACCCGCAGCGCGTGGTAGATCTCCGAGCCCCAGCGCAGCGCCTCGGCAAACGAGGTGGCGCCCAGCGGCATGATCATGAATTCCTGTATGTCCGTCGACTGCCAGCCGGTATGCGCGCCGCCGTTAAGGATGTTGAGCATCGGCACGGGCAGCACGTGGGCGAAAACACCGCCGATATATCGGTAAAGCGGCAGATGCAGCGAGGAGGCCGAGGCCTTGGCCGCCGCCAGACTCACGCCGAGAATCGCATTGGCGCCCAGCTTCGACTTGCCCGGCGTGCCATCCAGGTCGATCAACGCGCGATCGAGCGCGCGCTGGTCAATCGCATCCCAGCCCACCAGGTGCTCGGCGATGACATCATTCACGTTGCCCACCGCCTTAAGCACGCCCTGGCCCCCATACCGGCCGGGGTCCTTATCGCGGAGTTCAAGCGCTTCGCGCGTGCCGGTTGAGGCTCCAGAAGGTACGGCCGCCCGCCCCCACGAGCCGTCGGCCAGCGTCACTTCCACTTCCACCGTCGGGTTCCCGCGCGAATCGAGGATTTCGTGTGCAATGATCTGTTCAATGGTCGTATCCATCAGTTGGCTCCATCAGAGGAGAAGGATGTCGAGTGATATGCGCGGCGTCCTGAAGAGCTGCCACGCAGGACGCCGGAGGTGCATTATACCTCTCCCCTTCCCGCGAATCGCGCCGTCTCGCAGGCGCTGCCGATTCCGTTGACCGCGCCCGAGGCAGACGGTACAATCGCCTCGTGACTGAACACGAGGCACCGATGATCTATCTCGACCATGCCGCGACCACGCCCATGGACCCGCGCGTGGCCGAGGCCATGCAGCCATTCTTCAGTGAGGCTTTCGGCAATCCCTCCTCACAACATGGCTGGGGGCAGCGCGCCGAAGCGGCTGTCGATGACTCGCGCGAGATGGTCGCGCGCGCCCTCGGCTGCCGGCTGGAGGAAGTCATCTTCACCAGCGGCGGCTCGGAGAGCGATAACCTGGCCGTGCGCGGTGCCGCCTTCGCCGCACGCGCGCGCCGCGGCGCCGACCATCTGCTGGTCAGCCCCATCGAGCACCCGGCCGTGCTGGCCACGGCACGCGCCCTCGCCGCGGACTTCGGATTCACCCTCGAGCTTCTGCCGGTGGACGCCTTCGGACGAGTGGACCCGGATGACGTGGCCCGCCGCCTGCGCCCGACCACTGCGCTCGTCTCGGTGATGTACGCCAGCAACGAAATCGGGACGGTTGAACCAATCCCCGCCATCGGCCGCGTGTGCCGCGAGCGCGGCGTCATCTTCCACAGCGATGCGGTGCAGGCCGCCAGCCAATTGCCGATCGAAGTCGACGCGCTCCAGGTGGATCTGCTCTCGCTGGGTGCGCACAAGTTCTACGGACCGAAGGGCGTCGGCGCGCTTTACATTCGCCGTGGCACACCGCTCACGCCCATTCAAACCGGCGGCGGGCAGGAGCACGGCCTGCGCGCCGGCACGCACAACGTCCCGTACCTCGTGGGCATGGCGCGCGCACTCGAGATCACCCTAAGCGAGCGCGCGAGCCACAACGCGCGCTACCGCACATTGCGCGACCGGCTTATCGGCGTCCTCGACGATCTCGTGCCGGAGGTGCGCCTCACCGGGCATCCGGTCGAGCGCTTACCCAACCACGCCAGCTTCGCGCTGCGCGGCATCAAAGGCAACCATCTGCTCGCGCACCTCGACCTGGCCGGCATTGCCTGCTCCTCCGGCTCGGCCTGCAAGACCGGCGACCCCAAACCCTCCGAAGTGCTGCTCGCGCTCGGCCTCCCGCCGGATTGGGTTTACGGTTCGCTGCGCGTTACCCTCGGCCGCCAGACCACCAAGACGGAGATCGATCGTCTTCTACAGGTGCTGCCCGGAGTGTGCGCCACGCTGCGCGCCACGGATTCACGATGAGCGACCGGCCGCGGGTGGCCATCGCCATGAGCGGCGGGGTCGACTCGTCGGTGGCCGCGGCACTGCTCGTCGAGCGCGGCTACCGCGTGGTGGGCCTCATGCTGCGCCTGTGGAGCGAACCCGGCCGCGCCTCGGAGAATCGCTGCTGCACCCCGGCCGGTATCGCACTGGCGCAGCGCGTCGCCGCGCGGCTGGCCATCCCCTTCCATGTGATTGACGCTCAGGAACCGTTTGCGGAGGCGATTCTTTCCACATTCGTGGCCGAGTACCGCCGCGGGCGAACGCCTAACCCATGTCTCGTGTGCAACCGTGAGATTCGCTGGGGGTATCTGCGCCGCCACGCGCGGGCGATGGGCGCGGACATCCTCGCCACCGGCCACTATGCGCGGACGCGCGAGCGGGAGGGGCAGGTCGACCTGCTCACCGCGCGCGACGCCGAGAAGGATCAATCGTACGTGCTGAGCGTGCTCGATCAGGAGGCGCTGCAGCACAGCCTGTTCCCGGTCGGTGACCTCGCCAAGCAGGATGTACGCGAGAAGGCACGCCGCCTCGACCTGCCCGTGGCCGATCGTCCCGACAGCCAGGATCTGTGCTTCCTCGCGGGCGACGACTACCGTGGTTTCCTCAAGCGCCAGGCGCCGGATGTATTCCGCCCTGGCGCAATTGTCACAACCGAGGGCCGGCAGGTGGGCACGCACAATGGATTGGCGGCTTACACGATTGGCCAGCGCAAGGGCATCGGGCTCTCGGCCGCCGAGCCGCTCTACGTCGTGGATCTCGACGAGCGCAGCAATCAGGTCGTCGTCGGCCCGCGCCAGAAGCTTGGCCGCAGCGCGTTGCTCACCGAGCGCGCGCATTGGATCAACCCGCCCGCGCCTGCGGAACCGATCGATGCGCAAGTGAAGATCCGCTACAAGGCCGCGGCAGTGGCAGCCCGCGTGATACCGGTCGCAGATGGGACATGCCGCATCGAGTTCGAGCGGCCGTTGCGCGACATCACGCCCGGCCAGGCGGCGGTGTTCTACCAGGGCGAGCGCTGCCTGGGCCAGGCGACGATTGCGCAGTCGCTGGGCGAGAGCGCTTGAGCAGCCAACGAGCAGCCAACCCGCACGATGCAGGCAGAGTGGAGGCCCAACGATGAACATACCCGCTATTGTGCTCGGCGCGGTGATTGCCACACTGTATGGCGCGCTCTTCTATCTGGCCTGGCCGCACGGGTCGTACCGGCGGCTCCTCCTGTGCCTCGTCTTGGCGTGGTTTGGATTCGCGTTGGGCCATTTCGTTGGGAACCTGACCGGCTTTGCGCTGTGGCGCCTGGGAGCGATCAACATGGCCGGCGCGACGGTGGGCAGCCTGATCGCGCTGGTGGGTATGCGGGTGTTGGCGCTGAGGGAGTGGAAGTAGAGCGCTGATGTGATTTCTGTGCTTCCCACAGAAGCAGTTCGACTGGTAGGTTCGGGGCGGCCTCAATGATGCCTTCGGCCGAAGGGTGCGTTCCATCACTGCACGGTTGCAGCACGAGCCCCGCATATATGAACACCCGCTGTTGAGAATTCGACGCTTGCCACTCACCCCAGGCGCAGTCGATTCGCTGGTGCGTCCATCAAGGAGGGAAAACATGCCACCGAAAACCCGGGTTCGCCAAGCATCTCATGAGTTCCAGCAAGCCTCAGAACAGTACCTGCATCTCCAACTCGAACATTGGGAGCTCTATCACCACCATAAGGAACAAATGGCATTGGCGGCTACCGGCCTTTACCTCACTGGCGCAGCCGCCCTTGCCTTTGCCGGGAGACCTCTCGTCATTCGCCCCCTGATTCTAGGCTGGCTCGCCCTCTTTCTGCTAGTGTCTCTCACCGTAGTCCTTGGATTCGTCTTCGTAGGCAGTACTTGCACCGCAATACCGCTGCGTCATATGTCAGAGCATATGGAGCACTGCTCCTCAGTCTGCTAGAGAGGCCATCGCACATGACGACATGAGGGGACAGGCAGATCACGAGGGCCGCCCGGTCCCTTCAATAGTAAAGGATGAGCGAAAGGGGGCACAGGCTAGCTACAGGACCTTCTACAGCCCGCAGTTCAGTACTGCTTTGACGTTGATTGTGTTGGCCGGGGGTATAGCTGCCATTACTCGCACTGTGCACCTCATCCCGTGGGAACGCCTTTAGTCGCCTCAGCGGAGTACTTGGCAAATCCCAGCACCGACAAAGAGTGCGCCACGACTGGCACCTCCAGACCTCGCGTCCGTGCGCTATAGACGCTTGCTGGTCGGGTGGCGTCAGGGCAATTGCTGAGCGATTCTGGCCGGCCACATCGCGCTTCGCTTTCCCGGAGCCTCCCGCAGCTGGCGCGCGTGACAAAGAGACCTTTCAACAACCAACAGCAGTCACTCGAATTCACAGCCCGGCTTGATCGTATCGTGGGTGCTGGGCGTCTGTGATATGCTCCGCGGACTGCGCCGCCGCTCGTCGGGTCATCGACGTGCCCACCGCGCATGTTCCACCCCCAATTCCATCATGTGTGACGAGGTCTTCGTGCTCACTCGCCTGCGCCGGCTGAGCGCCGCACACCCGCGCCAGTTCTGGATCATCTTCTGGGGCATGTTGCTCAATGCCACCGGATCATCCATGATCTGGCCCTTCACCAGTATCTACTAGACCCCCATCATCAGAAACAGGCAAATTTAGCGCCCATTTGATCGTGAGGCCCTCCGCCTTGGACACCGTAATACTCTCGCAGACCGACAGGATGACCTTGCGCCGCTCCTTGTAGATTGCCTCGCGCACAGCCTCAACACCAGGCTTACAGCCCAACTCTACAGCCAGGCCCGCCAGCGCCTTTACCTTGTCGTGTGGGATAGGCTTGAAATCATACATCCCGTAGACACCCTCCGGCATGGATAGACTGCCATCGTCCGCCACTTCCCACATCGGATGTGCAATGGGTAGCGCAATGGATGCCGCGATTGCATTCAACCGCTCCTTACCAACCTTCAACTTGGAAGCGTGCAGCATCAGTTGCCTATTGAATGCCTCACGCTCCCCACTCAGCCGCAACTGCTCGTCATTGATAGGCGCTATACCCGCCTTGACTTCCTCGGGCCGCAACATGTCATTGCCCGCGCTCGTTATGAACCACTGCCGCCGCTGGCAGGCGCAGGGAATGCAAGTCAGGAAGGGCGAGCACGGTATCCACATCCAGACCTACGCGCCGGTCACGCGCACAGAGGTAGACCCTGCCACCGGGCAGGAGACGACAATCGAGGCAGGTAAACGCCCCACTCTGGCATTCGTGTTTTGCCGCCACCAAGTTGACGCGAAAGCCTAACTTGCACCGCTCCCACCACGCCCGACCGCGTCAGCCGATGAGCTAGGGCGGTCTGTTTTATGGCACGTTGACATTTTGGGGAGGAGTGATAGACTAAAAGAAGTTGGGAGCGCGACCTGGTACAAGCAGGTCGCGCTCCCTAAGCCGCACCGGGGTTGGCGGTGCACCCTAGGGCTAATTTTAGACTGCCTCGCGCCTCGGTGGAAGCCGAGGCGTTTGCATGTCCCCCTCAGGTAAGCGCCTCGGCCCACTGGAGGTGAGTCCTGTGGAAACTCGTCCGCACTTCCGCCCCGCAATCCGCCTCATTGATGGCTCGACTCCCTACATCCGTCTCAACGCCATCAAAGGCGCACGCCTCGCCATGTTCTGCAAGTCACATGCACGCCCCGTGGCAATGCCGTCCGACATATACGAGAGGTGGAAACTCGGCGGTATGTTCTGCGTCAACCGGGTGATGTTCGGCCTGATGATCGACGCGTACCCCGCCATCCTCGACGTCCTGGCAGGGCCGCGCCCCTTGTGGCCGTTCGCATGACGCGCGCCGCCGTCTATCGCCACCGCGCATTGATCCAGCGCCGGGCAGCACGGAGAGTGACGTTGATCGCATGGCCCGCATCAGAAGCGGGGCCACATTCTCCACGTTCAAGGAGCCGACAAAATGAGGTGATGCACGGCAACTTATCCGAGGAGTGAGTTCAGACAGAGGAGAATAATGTGACAGCCGAAACAGATGCAATTGATACAGCAGTAAAGGCCGTGAACGCTGCGAACGCCACGTTGCAGTCGGCGCTCGGCGCGCTGTGGGACCTGATGGTGGTGCGCAAAGGGGCAGCCCGGCTCATAAAGTTTCCGGGCCGCACCTGGGGCGGGTATGACTTCCAGTTAGCCTCGCCCGGTGCGAAGGCTGGCAAGGTGGGGCAGTTCAGTGCGGCTTGCACCGTCGGAGGTTATGGGGACTGAGCACCGATTGCCGCGCGTCCCTCCACCGCGCGCTCCGGCCTGGCGAGCTGAGGGTGGGCCGTGTAGCCTCTCTGGCACGGCCCACGCAATGCCCCAAGGAGGGCCGAGAATGAAGCCGCACAAAGCTACCTGACACCATCGTGGTTGCGGTGTTCAGAGTGGAGGGCAAACACCTGGACGAATTCAACGAGGCAATGGACGATCTGCTTAGCCCACAAACGCCATAGCAATCCGGCCCCACCTTGTCTGACATGAGGTGCCCAGTTGGACGTAATAGACATCGCCCAAACGTTGGTCCTGCTCGGACACTCTAGGCCCATCTTCCATTCCGAGGCAGACTTCCAAGACGCCCTTGGCTGGCACCTCCACTCTGCTTGTCCATCTGCCACAATTCGACTAGAGATGCCTGTCAGCCTCCTCACAGAAGTGGCTCACATCGACTTATGGGTCGTTCAAGATGGGGTGCCTTACGCAATCGAACTCAAGTACAAGACGCGCGACTTCGCATTCATTTGGGAGGGCGAGTCCTTCCGCCTCAAGGATCAGATCGCACAAGACATCGGCAGGTATGATTTCCTAAAGGACTGTTGGCGCGTCGAACAGGTCGTCTCTGCCCAGCCTCTGTCTTTTGGTTTTGCCATCCTCCTAACCAACGACACCGGCTACTGGAACCCGCCGCAGCAAAGTGACACAGTAGAGGCTGCCTTTCGGCTTCATGAAGGACGGTCAGTCTCAGGTGATTTGGCGTGGTCGCCCCGTGCAAGCGCGGGAACGATAAAGGGCAGGGAAGGCTCCATCCACCTGACCGGGCTCTACACGCTCCACTGGGCGGACTACTCAACGCTCCGCACAACTGGCTACTCGACGTTCCGATACCTCTGCCTCGATGTACGCAAGGGGTTGGAGGCCGCCTAAGCGCTCAGCTATGGACGCTGAGGAGGCTTTTTCTTGCCAAAACTACCCCTGGAAAGCCTACAGATTGCCAGCAAGGTGGTCCCGTCGCGCTCCGATGCGCTGTGCGCTGTCAACACCGGTCGAAAAGTAGTCCAGAATCACCGGTTGAAAACTAGGCCACTTTGTACCTAGCCCAAGACGGTGGCTGCGCTAGGCCTGGGTTTGTGGTCAGGGAGCTTCTTGTCTCTCAAGCGATAGGAGTCTCCTT
>JAPLGX010000029.1 GCA_026389925.1 Chloroflexota bacterium | reverse complement strand
ACAGATTCTTCCCGGAGTCGTTCCTGATCGCCGTTGCGATTCGGCCGGAGGGCGTCTTCTCGCACCACAGCGCATTGGAACTCCTCGGGGCGGCTCATTCCACTTGGGGTCAGTGCACGCTCTACGTCCACAGGCGGCGCAGGCCCCTTGCACTGGAGGGAGCGACCCTGCGATTCCTAGACCACCCGAACGCTCTGCGATCTGACCGGGACAAGTACTTCAGCACGCGCATGGTCGAACGCCGGGGCCGGATGCTCCGCAGCACGGGCCCGGAGCGGACGCTGGTGGAGGGGTTTCGCCAGCCAGGCCTCGTGGGCGGGCTCGAGGAACTGGTCAGGTCGGCGGGTGGCTTCCCCACTCTGGATCTCGAGCTGCTCATGGAGGTCCTGCGCCGATATGACGTGCGAAATCTCTGGGCGTCGGCCGGGTGGTTTCTTGAGCGCTTCCGGCTAACCTTTCATGTCGACGAATCGCACCTTCGCCGAATTGAACCTCACACTCCCAAATCTCCGCACTACATGGTACGCCGTCGGCAGGGCGGGACACTCTCGCCTCGCTGGAACCTGATCGTCCCCCGTGAACTCTCCCGCCTAGGCGAGCCTGATGAGCCCTAGCCTGGAGTACCTCGAACGCTGTGCGGGCCAGACCGGGTACCAAGTCACGGCACTTGAGAAGGTTGTTCGGCTTGTGCCGAAATCGAACACGCTCAGCCCACGAAGAGAGCCACGCCGGAGCGCTTAGCCCGCCGCACCCAGCCCCAGGCTTCGGCCGCCGCCCAAGACTCCCAGCCCTCCGCCACGAGCTCACTTTCCTCCACAAGGACGGGCGCGCCGCTTTGACTTATCCCCGGACGTCCCCGGTCTACGGCGGGAATTGGACCGCCTGGCAGGCAAGTAGCCTGTGCTATGGCCAAGCGCTACCTGATCGATACCGATGTCCTCATTCAGTACCTGCGCGGGAGCGACCCTGCCGTTCGCTTCCTGGAGGCGCTGAGAGGCACTTTGCACATCTCCGCCATCACGGTGGCGGAGCTCTTCACTGGGGCGCAGAGCGAGGCAGAGCAGGAGGCGCTGGAGCAATTCCTGCGAACCTTCGAGGTCGTCCCGGTCGATGCGGAGTTGGCCAAGCGAGGCGGGTTCTTGCGGCGGGACTACGGGCCGAGCCACGGGGTCGGCCTGGCAAATGCTCTTATCGCGGCCAGCGCCGAGAAGGCGCAGGCCACCCTCGTGACGTTCAACCGTCGCCATTTCCCCATGCTGGAAGACATCCTTGTACCCTACACGCGCGTAGGCCCGGCAACTCCAAAACCCGCCACCTGTCAGCCCCATCCCAGCCGCACTTCCGGGCGCCCACCGATCTGCGGCGCATCTACGAGTTGTATGCCATCGAGCGCGGGTTGTATTCGGCCGGAGGCTAGTGGCGCCAAGCCCTTGCCTCATGCCGTTCTGCTCCGGACGACGACCCCCCAAGCGCCCATTGACAGGCAAGTCCGCCGAGCGTAGAATAATCGTAGCCAAATCGGCTACGGGCTAGAGGCTTCGATCATGGAATTCGTCCCCTATCGTCAGCTGCGCAACCAGCCCGGCCAGGTGCGCGAGCGCCTGGCCGAGCAGGGGCAGCTCGTCATCACCCACGAGGGCCAGCCCTTCGCCCTCATGGTCAGCGTGGAGGGCGCGCGCCTGGAGGATGTGGTAGTGCTCCTCGCGCGTCTTCGGGCCCAGGTGGCGGTTTCACAGATGCGCGAGCAGGCCCGCCGTCGGGGCCTCGACCGTCTGACCCCGCCTGACATCGATCGCGAGATTCGTTCCGTGCGCAGGTCGCGCCGCGCCTAGATGCGCATCGTTCTGGACACCAACATCCTCGTGTCGGGCCTTCTTCGTCCCCACGGTCCGCCAGGACGAGTGTTGGACCTCGTCCTGGCGGGATCCGTTTCTGCCCTCTGGGACGATCGCCTCTTGGCCGAATACGCCGAGGTTCTCGCCCGACCGAAGCCCGCGTTTTCTGTTGGGGATGCCCGCGCTGCCCTTGACTACCTCAGGCTGGCAGGCGAGTTCATCCACGCCCCACCGCTGCAGCTCTCTCCGCGGGCTCGACTCCCAGATGCTTATGATGTGCCCTTCGCGGAAGTGGCCCTGGCGGGCAAAGCCGACGCTCTTGTCACGGGCAATCCGAGGCACTTCGCATTTCTCACAAACACAGAACTGAACGTCTGCACGCCCGCCGTCTTCCTAACTCGATGGCAAACACAAGCCTGAGGCCATTCCCCCCACGCTGCTGTCTGACCGGCCGCAGCATTGTTCGCTAACCGCTTGGCAAGAGACGGGCCAGCCGCGACATCGACCTCTTCGGGAAGTTGCACGCACCGGCCCGATGCGCAACGACCTGGGGCGCGTCGGCGATGTGTAGGCCATCGACGGGGCTTTTGGGCGGCGGGTTGCCCTCCTCTTCCAACTGAAACCCCCGCCCGCTCCTCGCCAACCCCCTTCCTTCCTCCCACACAGACTGCCGTCCAATGTGGTGCATAATGTGATGCATATTCGGAGGAACCCGTGCCACAGATGGTGCGCAAACAAATCTACCTTCGCCGAGGCCAGCAGGTGCTGCTCAGACGCCTGGCAAAGGCGCGCGGGGTGAGCGAGGCAGAGGTCATCCGCCAGGCACTCGACGAGCAATTGAGCGGCGGCCCGCTACCGCACGTGACGCGCGACCCAGAAGCCCTGGAGAGTTTCATTCGTGCAGCGCTAAGCCGGCGCCAACATGGATCAACCGCGGCCCGCTACGAATGGAACCGCGAGGACCTCTACGATGACCGAGCTCCGCGGGCGGCGCGGACGGATCGGTAGCCCATGCCCGGCCTGCTCATCGACACCCATGTCCTGGTCTATGCCTTCGACCAGAACGACACCGCGCGGCAGGATCGGGCCGTGCTCGTGCTTGGGCAACTGGAGCTGCGCGGCATTGGCCGCTTGAGCGTCCAGGCCTTGGCAGAGTTTTTCAGCGCCTCGACCCGGCGGCTGCAGCCCGCGCTGACAGCTGCCGAGGCGTTGGGTCACCTGGACATGCTTGCCCGCGCCTTCCCCATCCTCCCCCTCACGCCGCAGGTCGTCCTGGAAGCAGCACGCGGCGTGCGCGATCACCGCCTGAACTACTGGGATGCTCAGGTGTGGGCCATGGCACGCCTCAACCAGATCCCCACGGTCCTCAGCGAGGATTTCAGCGCAGGGGCCATGCTCGAGGGCGTGCGCTTCGTCAATCCTTTCGCGCCCGAGTTTGACCTGGAAGGCTGGACGGGAATCTGATAGGACGCATCCGGGGACGGCACGCATTGTCCGCAGACGGGCGTTCTTGTGCTCCTCGGCGCCCGGCCGAACGCCTATTCTTGAGGCGGCCATGCCCATCCGTACAGTCGTCGTGCTGCTCCACCACAACGACCGTGGCTTCCAGGGTATTCTCTACCTGATCATGCCGCTGATCGAGGCCTGGCAGGCTGCCGGCATCCGAGTGGAAGTGGTGCGCGGTCTCGGCCGCCTGCGGATGTGCTCTTTCCGCACATCGATCTGACCATCACGCCGCGCACCTACCGCCGGCAGCAGGGGCTTGACTACGGCA
>JAPLGX010000147.1 GCA_026389925.1 Chloroflexota bacterium | reverse complement strand
CCGCGGGCCGCGCCGCCACTCGCGGTCCGTGCCCGACCGCCCTGCCCAAAGGCCCAGCTTTCCGAGAAGCGAACCGACAGGCATCAGCCACGTGGCCCAGGCGGGCAGCGGCAGTGCTACGGAGGGTCTGCCGTCCTTGCAAGCCTTGACGAAGAAGGTGCGATAGCCGAGGCCGGGCACATTGCGCGCGGCAAACTGCACGCGGGTCTCATCGACCGACCGCGCGGATACCTCGTAGGAGGTCACCGCCTCATCCTCGAGCAAGGCGTTGATCTCGCGCACCCCGTGCTGCCAGGCACTGCGATTGGGAGAGCCCTTCGACGAGAGCGCAACCTGCAGCACGGCGCGCGACCCTTGGCGCGCGACCTCCAGCGCCTGCAGATTCATCCCGGCCACGCGTCCTTCGTGCACCATGCCGATGGAACTGCGGAACACCTCACGGTCGAGTGTAGTGTGGATCAGTTCACGCGATCCGAGACCGCGCCGATCCATTTCCATCCGCACTCCGCGGTCGTCCACGATGTCAAAGTCGCCGACCTCGGGTCCAAGTTCCAAATCCACCTCGACCCGGTCGCTGCGGGCCCAATTCACCGGGTTGAAAACGACAATCGCCGCGCACGCCTCGCCCACTTCGCGCGGTGCGCGCGTCTCGGCCGACGCGGCCAGGCGGCCCAGGCTCTGGCGGGTTATCACTTCACCCACTTGCCACACCTGGTCGAAGCGCGGTCGCATTTCGTCATGCACCTGGTCGATCGAGCAGCCGCAGACCGAATCATGCGGATGGCATTGCATGAGTAGCCGCCAAGCCTCGCCCACAAACGCGGCCGGCCGGGCCACCACGTCCTCGGCTGCGTCCCTTCGGCTGCCCGCCTCGCCATTCGCACCGACCCACTCCGCCCAGGCGCTGAACGGTTCGGCCCACGCCTCGAGGAGTTCCTCGCACGCGTGATTGCGTTGCTTGATCCACATGCGGGCCGACATCACGCCCGGCAGCAGGTGCCAGCGCTTGGAGGAACGCAATTCGCCCTCGACAACCGGCAGGCTGGCCATGCGCGCGCCGAGCGCGCGGCGTAGACCTCCGACGTACGCAGGCAAGGTCGAATGAAACAGACGATCGCCTCTCAGCCGGCGAGCGGCAAAGGCCAGCGCCTTGCTGGTTTCCGGTGCCGGTGGCATGTGGTCGGTCCCATACATCAATGCCACGTGGCCCGCTGCCGAATGAGGCAGGAGTGCCGCTCCCAGTTCGCGCACGGCTTTGAGGAATCGCCGCGGGTCATCGGCCGGCAGCCCGGCGGCGTTGCCGTAGCCCTCGCGCAGGTAGGCCGTCAGCACCTGGGATCCATCCGGCGATTGCCACCAGAATTCGCACGGCTGGTCATCGAGCCCGCGTTGGACACACGCCGTTTCGATGCCGAACCCGCGCAGGATCTGCGGCATCTGGGCGATGTGCCCGAACGGATCCGGGATATAGCCTACCGGCATATTCCGCCCGAAGCGCCCCGCGATGCGCCTGCCTTCGAGCAGATTGCGCACGATGGCTTCAGGGCTCACCAGGAATTCGTCGGGCAGCACGTACCACCAATCGTCTGCCCGTCGAGCATGAAGTGCCGAAAGCCGCGGTCGCGCGCCAACAGGTCCAGCGTGCCGTCGATGAGTTGAACGAGCTTCAGGCGGAATTCCTGGAACGGCAGATACCACTCACGATCCCAGTGGGTGTGGGATATCAGATGCAGCACAGCCATGCCATGCCTCGCCTTCTACAGCGGGACTTTCTCCAGAGTGAGTTGGTTCGCCTCCCGCAGCGCGGCCTCGCGCAAGGTCAGGGGGAAGCGGCCGTGGAGCGGGCTCACGCGGCACCCGAGGGCCGAGGCCGCATAGAAGACCCACGTGACGGGACGCATGAAGCCGGAGAATGGAATGGCTTCGCGCAGTTCCGCGAGCGTGCCCGCATCCCAGCCGCCGAACAGCGCGTAGAGAAAGGCGTACACCGGGAAACTCGGCAGGATTCCGATGAAGAAGATCAGCACGCTGCTGAGTTGATCGGCCCGCCAGATCAAACCGGTCAGCCCGCGCAAGATCAGGTAGTGCATTCCGCCCGCCAGGAGCGGGGCCGCCAACGACGACCAGAAGTAGAAACGCTGCGGGAAGCACGTGCGATGGTTAATGAAATATGCGGCGACCCCCTTGGTGAGCAGCCCGGCGAAGTAGGCCACGATCAGCGCGTTGACCTGCAGCCGCGCGAGCAGCAGCAGAGCCAGGATCACGCGCAGCACCTGCTCGCCGAAAACGAGCAGCGACTTGAGGTATGGACGGTTGCTCCCGAGTTGCACGGTGTCGCCCACCCACGAGGGGTACTGGATAGCCCCCCACACGATGAGCGGCACGGCGTAACCGGCCGCGCGTACGAACTCCGGGCCCGAGGCACCGAGGATGAACCGGTCGGCCACCGCCAAGAGCACCGCACCGATGAAGGCGCTGATCATGCCTCCATAGCGGTAGGATTGAGCGCTGTAGTATTGACTAAGCACCCGCTTGCCGTTCGAGATGGCTTCCGATATGGCCGGCATGACCCCGTTGTTGAGCGTCTGCAGCACGTTGAAGGCGAAGACGAAATTCTGGGCCAGCATCCAGTTGCCCCACACCTCCGCGTAGTTGACCAGCCGCGATTGGGTGATCCAGATCTCGGCGGCCTGGCCGGCAGCCCAGGCCAGCGAGCCCAGCATCTCAAACACCCCGAAGGCAAAGCTCGTGCGCACCACCTCCCAATCGAAATGCGCCAGGAACAGCACCCGCACGCTGTAGCCCATGCGCCGGTACAGCCAGAAGCCCAGGCCAAAGGTGAGCGCCTCGGCCAAATACGCCGCCAGCCCCATGCCGAGCAGCCCGCCCATTCGCCCCGCCCACTGCCGGGTGGGCCCTTCCCCACCCGTACATGAGCGCCACCACGATCGGCTGGGCCACCATGGGCATCAGCACCTGCCAGGCCAACTCCAGGAACTGGGCGTGGTCCGACCGTTGGAACCCCTTGAGCGCATGATTGAACACAAGGAACCAGCCGGGCAGTTGGATAAGCGAGTGCAGAATCACGCTCCATGCGTACAACGCATACGTCGTTCGCGGCGCCACCGTGGACGCCAGGCCGACCACCATCGCCACCTGCACGGCACCCGAAAGCATCTGCCACCACACAAAGACTTGGCCGTACTGGATTCCCCGGCGCGGGTCGTGAACCAGGTACTGCGAAAGGAACTTGATGAAGGCGATGCTCGTCCCCATGTCGAAGAACAGCCAGGCGACATTAAAGAACTGCACCACCCTGCCCCACAACCCGAGCGCCTGGGCCGAGGGCAGGATGTAAACCGGCAGCACCAGGTTCTGGTAGATGATGAGCGGGACAAACAAGATGAGGCCCAGCATGAGGGACAGCAGGAAGCCCCCCAGCGGCCGGTGAAACCCCACTCTCTCCCAGCCCGTTTCCGCCGATCGCGCCTCATAGGCCGCCCGGTCGGCGATGATCGCATCCAGCGCTTCGGGGTGTGCCCGGCTGTAGCGCCGCACCACAACAAAAGCCAGCGAGACGAGGACGAGCAGCACCGCCAATGCGGCGAGAATGGCAATGCGATCCGCCGCATGCGGCACGGGCGAACCCGGATAATCGGCGAAACGCAGCGGTTCCAGGCCGCCGGCGCGCATCACCAGCGCATATACCAGGTAGTTGAAGTAGGCCCATTCCTGAATCTGCGGGTTGTTGGTGGAATCAAGAAACGGAGTGAACACGAAGGTCGCACCGCCGTCCCTTTCGCGCATGCCGAGAACAAGCTCGCCGCCTGGATGTCCCTGCGTCAAGGGGGTGAGGTCCGCTCCGCTGAACTCGAGGCGCGCCCGCACTTGCGGCGCGCTGTTCCACACCACTTCCATGGCCTGGGCCTTCGCTCCGGAAGGAGAGGCCTCCAGGCTGAGCGGGTCCTCCGCCAAACGCACGCGAGGCGAACCGCCAAGCGCCGATTCGAGATCACGTTGCGTGAGGTCGGCACCCAGGATGAGCACGAGTCCTTTGCCCGCCGCAAGCTGATCGGCAACCCTCGCCTCGCGCGGGATGACGCCGTTGAGCACCAGCACCTTGGCCTGCTCGGGCTGGGCGACAAGATCGAACCCGGCCAGCTCGAGCGCCGTGCGCACGCCCCCTGCGGGGCCCGCGTAATACACGCTGAGATCGCTCTGCGCTGCAGCCGGCGCCGCAGCACGCAGCAGGAGAACCACGATCGACGTGACCTGGACGAGTCGGCGCAGGAGCCTGCCCTCGCGAGAATGAGTCGTTGTCACCACCTGCGGCTGGCTCCAGGTTCTCTGGGCCGCCTCGTACGCGGGGGCGGCCGGGCATGAACCAAACGGCGGCATCCTCTACAGATGCCGCCCCGACGTGCACCATCGGAAATGCAATTGCCCTGCGTACCGGGCCAGCCCCGGCCTGCGATTGCGTTCACGCGCCGCAGACCAGCGCGCACACGCATCATCAGAAGCCGTAGATCTCCCCGAATTTGGACTTCAAGTACTGGATATACGGCTGGGGCGTCAACGTTGCGCC
>JAPLGX010000312.1 GCA_026389925.1 Chloroflexota bacterium | reverse complement strand
CGCTCAGCGTGGCCGGCGTGGCGGTGGTAGCAGCGCTGCTGGTTTACGAGCACCGCCTGGTCAAGCCGGACGATCTTTCGCGAGCCGACGCAGCCTTCTTCACCGTGAACGGTTTCGTGAGCGTGCTATTCTCTCTCATCTGGGCCGCCGACATCCTGTTGTTCCGCGCCGGGGTCTGACATGGAAGCGGTCATCGAAGACCAGCGCCTGCGCGCCATCCTGGAGAAAGTGCAATCCGGCGTCCGCCTGAGCCGCGAGGATGGGTTAGTGCTGTATCGCACGCCTGACCTGCTGGCCGTGGGCTACTTGGCCAACTTGGTCCGCGAAAGGCTCCATGGCAACGTCACCTGGTTCAACGTGAACCGGCACATCAACCCCACCAACGTCTGCGTGGCAAGCTGCCGCCTGTGCGCCTACGGCAAGAAGCCGAGGGATCCCCGGGCATACACGATGTCGCTCGAGCAGATCTGGGAGACCGCCGGAAAGGGCTGGAGCGAGGAAGTGACCGAATTCCACGTGGTTGGGGGCCTGCACCCGGAACTCAGCCTGGACTGGTACTGCCAGATGCTGCGTGGGTTGAAGCAGCGGTTCCCGCGCGTGCACTTGAAGGCGCTGACGCTGGTCGAGATCGCCTGGCTGGCCCGGCGAGCCGGAATCCCGGTGCGCGAGGCGCTCGAGCGCCTGATGGCAGCCGGAGTCGATTCCCTCCCCGGCGGAGGCGCCGAGATCTTCTCCGAGCGCGTGCGGCGCATCATCTGCGATCACAAGATCAGCGGCGAGGAGTGGCTCGCGGCGGCGCGAGAGGCGCATCAGCTCGGCCTGCGCTCCAACTGCACCATGCTCTACGGCCACATCGAGACCGGCGAGGACCGCGTGGATCATCTCCTGAAGCTGCGCGCCTTGCAGGATGAGACGGGCGGTTTTCAAGCTTTCGTCCCGCTGGCTTTCCACCCGGAGAACACCCGGCTCCGGCACTTGCCGGCGACCACGGGCTTCGCCGACCTGCGCAACATCGCCGTGCCGCGGCTGCTGCTGGACAACGTCCCGCACATCAAGGCCTACTGGGTGTCGCTGACGCCCCAGATCGCGCAGGTGGCCCAGCGTTTCGGCGCCGACGACCTCGACGGCACGGTCATCGAGGAGAGAATCCACCACGAGGCGGGCGCCGCCGGCCGCCAGGCGCTACGACGCAGCGAACTGGTGCGGCTCATCCGCGAGGCCGGGCGCGAGGCCCTCGAGCGCGACTCGCTCTACCGGCCGGTTGTGCGCAGCGAGACAGCTCGCCGTGTGGCGGTGTAGATTCGAGGTCAAAGGAACTCGACTCTCCCCACCATCTCCTCCGGAGCCAGCAAGTCGTGGATCAACACCAAATGGCGCAGCATTTCTCCCATGGCCACCGAACCTTGCGGGCAGTAGACGATACCCGCATGTGATGCCCCGCGTACGTGGAGACGGAGGAAGTCAGAATCGTGCGTGACAAGCACGCGCCCGGCCGCCGCAGCGAAAGAGAGTTGCGTAGCATCGTCGGCTCCGACCAACCCTGCGTCAGCCGTGGTTGTGACGTCGATCTTGCGACGGCGGAGACCAGCCGCGACGCCGGCCGGAATGTGCTCGTCGAGATGGAAGCGAATCGGCACCGCTCAGGATGGTGATTCCACCTTCTCCTGGCGAAGTCTGGCTTCGACCAAGGATGGATGCGTTCGCCGGAATTCCTCCGCTTGAGCCCGCTCTGCCTGCATCTCCTCCCGAATCTCCTCCATGTGATCGAAGTAGTACGCGAGCGCCGCGTGGACATCGGCGAGCGTCAGAGAGGGAACCTGGGTCACGATCTCGTCAGGGCTCATCCCCTGGTGCTCATGCCACACCACGACATCAAGCACGCGCACTCGGTGGCCTGCGATGCACACCCTACCGCCGCAGACGTTAGGGCTCCTTGCGATCCGGCCCTCCATGGAGATGGCCATATCCCAAGTATAGCTGACAGCCTCGCGGCTTGTGCCCCCTCAGCCCTTGATGACCCCCATGGGGCGGAAGCGCGCGACCTTGCGGGACAAGCCGGCTTGGTGGACTACCTCGATGACCTCGTCCACGTTTTTGTAAGCCTCCGGGACCTCTTCGAGGATGCCGTCGCGGGTCTCGCTGCGCACCACGATGCCCTGCTCCTCCAGCCGCTTCTGTACCTCCCGGGCGTCGCGGCCCTTGCGTGCCGCGGTACGGCTCATCAGCCTGCCGGCGCCGTGGCAGACGCTCCCGAAGGTCTCCCGCATGGCCGCTTCGGCCCCCACCAGCACCCAGGAGGCCGTCCCCATGCTGCCCGGGATCAGCACCGGCTGCCCGATCTCCCGGTAGGCCGCGGGCAGGTCACGATGGCCCGGTGGAAAGGCCCGCGTGGCGCCCTTGCGATGCACCAGCACGTCCCGCTTCTGGCCTTCCCAGAGGTGGCGCTCCCGCTTGGCGATGTTGTGGCAGACATCGTAGATCATTTCCAGCTTCGCCTCTGGTCCGAAGATCCGCTGGAAGGACCCGCGCAGGAGGTGGGTGATGGCCTGGCGATTGGCCCAGGCGAAGTTGGCCGAGGCGCGCATGGCCGCCAGGTACGACTGGCCCTCGGGCGACTGGATGGGCACACAGGCAAGCTGCCGGTCCGGCAGCGTGATGTTGTAGCGCTTCATGGCGGCGCCCATCTCGGCCAGGTAGTCGGTGCAGACCTGGTGTCCCAGGCCCCGCGAGCCGCAATGGACCAGCACCACGGCCTGATCGGTTTCCAGGCCCATGGCTCGGGCGGCGGTTTCATCGAACACCTGCTCAACCCACTGAACCTCCAGGAAGTGGTTGCCGCTGCCGAGAGTGCCAAGCTGGGGCCGTCCGCGTTCCTTGGCGCGCTCGGAAACCTTGGCCGGATCGGCGCCCTCCATGGCACCTCGCTCCTCGGTGAACTCGGCATCGCGCTGGCAGCCGTAGCCGTTGGTCACCATCCACCCGGCGCCCTCGACCAGCACCGCGTCAAGCTGCTTGCGATCCACGCGCAGCGTTCCTTCGCTGCCAGTGCCGCAGGGCACGTCGCGGAACATCTGGTTGACCAGTTCGCGCAGCCGCGGCTCGACCTCGGAGCGGGTCAGCGTGGTGCGCAGCAGCCGCACCCCGCAGTTGATGTCATAGCCCACCCCGCCCGGCGACACCACGCCACTCTGCCAGTCCATCGCCGCCACGCCGCCGATGGGAAAGCCGTAGCCATGATGGATGTCCGGCATGGCCAGGCTGGGGCCCACAATACCGGGCAGCGTGGCCACGTTCATGGCCTGCTCGAGCGACTGATCGCGCTTGATCTGTTCGAGCAGGGCGGGGCTGGCATACACCACCACGTCCGTGCGCATGCCGCGCTTCTCGTCTCGCGGAATCCTGAGAATGTAGTCCATGGCTATATGTCCAGGAAGACTTGCGCGTACCAACCCTGGCGGTCCTCAGCGACGCAAAGCTGGTGGTAGGTAACCCCCTTCACCACCAGTTTCGCACGATGGCGCGCGGGATCCCACGGCTCACCCAGCCCCTCCCCCGTCACCCGCCCCGGCGTGATCTCCAGCACCCGGAACTGCCGCAGGGCCAGGCGGCGGGCATCCCAGAGGTAGAGCACTTCGCTCAGCCAGTTCACCAGCAGCGACTCGGTGTCATCGCCTGCGGCGGCCAGTGGGTAGGAGCTGCGAGGTTCGATAGTCTCCACCTCGACGGCCACGGCCATCAGGGCCTCGGCGCAGGTCTCGAACAACCCGGCCAGGTCCGAGGCGCGGGCGCGAAAGCCGATGTCGGCCGGGTGCTCGAGGAGTTCAAACATGCCCGGCCCGTTCCTCGGACACCAGCTCCCGCGTGGGGTCGATCTTCAGCCACAGCGCGGCGCTAATGAGCAGCGTCGCCGCCATGGGCGGCAGAACCGCGTTGTAAGTGCCGAACCACGCCACTAGGTAGCCGAAAGTCACCGAGGAAGCGAACGAGCCGAGCTGCCCGGCCATGTTCATCGCCCCGGTCATGGCGCCGGCGTACCTGCGGCCCACATCCAGGCAGACCGCCCAGGCCACCGGCAGCATGAAGTCGGAACCCGCGTAGGCGAAGGACAGCAGGACAACAGAGGCGACCTTGTTGGCAGTGAACGCCGTGGCCAGCATGAACATCGCCGAAGCC
>JAPLGX010000153.1 GCA_026389925.1 Chloroflexota bacterium | reverse complement strand
ATGGACTTCATCAGCATCATCGACGCGATGGACCAGATGGGCGGCCGGCACGGGTACGGCCGCATCGACATGATCGAGAACCGCCTGGTGGGTATCAAGAGCCGTGAGATCTACGAATGTCCCGGCGCCCTGGCCCTGGTGATGGCCCATCGCGAGATGGAGAATCTGGTCATGACCCGCGATCTGCTCCACTACAAGCGGGGCGTGGACCAGCGCATGGCCGATCTCATCTACGACGCCTACTGGTTCAGCCCGCTGGCCGACGCACTTCGTGCGTTCACCGACGCCACGCAGAAATGGGTCACCGGCGACGTCCGGCTCAAGTTCTTCAAAGGCAACTGTACCGTCCAGGGTCGCCGTTCCCCTTACTCCCTGTACGTAGAAGAGCTGGCCACCTACGGCGAGAAGGACACCTATACGCACGAGGCCGCCGTGGGTTTCATCCCCATCTGGGGCCTGCCCGTGGAAGTGGCGGCTCGTCGCGACCGCGGCATGCTGCACAAGTAACCACGAACGTAGACGGCGGCGCGAGGCATGGAAGACGCATCGGAAGGCACGACAGTCGGCCAACCCGGTCCGGCCCGGCGAAAGCCCTGGGGCGGCCGGTTCCAGGAGGAACAGGCCCCTCTCTTCGAGAGGTTGAACGCGTCCTTGCCCTTCGACCATGCCCTCGCGCCGTACGATCTTCTGGGCTCGTGCGCGCACGTGCGCATGCTTGGCGCTATCGGGGTGCTGGCGCCCGCGGAATGCCACGTCCTCCTCGAGGGCCTGGACCGCCTGAAGGCCGAAGTGGAGGCCGACGGCTTCACCTGGGACCTCCATGACGAGGACGTCCACATGGCCCTGGAGCGTCGGCTCACCGAGATGGTGGGGCCCGTAGGCGGTAAGGTCCACACCGGGAGGAGCCGTAACGACCAGGTCGCGCTGGATGTGCAGCTGTACCTGCGCGACGCCGTGGCGGGCCATCTGGAGCGCATCGTGTCGTTCCAGGAGACGCTGTTGGCCCTGGCCGACCGGCATCGCGAGGTCATCATCCCCGGCTACACTCATCTACAGCGTGCGCAGCCGGTACTGCTGGCCTACCACCTGCTGGCATACGTGGCCATGCTGGAACGCGATTCAGGCCGTCTGTTGCGCTGGTACGAGTCGTCGTGGATGCCTCTTGGCGGGGGCGCGCTTGCCGGCGTCAACTACCCGCTCGATCGCGAGATGGTGGCGCGCGAGCTGGGATTCACTCGGGTGGCGCCAAACGGCATGGACGCCGTAGCTTCCCGCGATGCCGCGTTCGAGTACCTGAGCGCCACCACCGCCTGCGCCCTCAACCTGTCGCGGTTGGCCGAGGAGCTCGTGCTCTGGTCCAGCCAGGAGTTCGCGTTTGTCGTGCTCCCGGACGCCTGGACCTCCGGTTCCAGCATCATGCCGCAGAAGAAGAACCCGGACGGCGCCGAACTCGTCAGGGGAAAGGCCGCCGGTTTCATCGCGCGGCTCGTGGGGCTGGCGACACTGGTCAAGGGACTGCCGCTCGCGTACAACAAGGACCTGCAGGAAGACAAGCCGTATCTGTTCGCATCGCGCGACGAACTTGATCTGTGTCTCGAAGCCATGGATGCGAT
>JAPLGX010000310.1 GCA_026389925.1 Chloroflexota bacterium | reverse complement strand
GGTTAATGAGGTGTCTACCAAACCGGGGCAGCTTCACAGGCAGAGTATCCTAGCGGTGGTTGACCCCATACATTCGCCTACAGCTGTATCTCAAGGCTCGCGACGCAGAGGCAGACTGCGGCGCACAAGCAAGCACAGAGAACGGTCGGCGCACACCCACGGAGGCGTTTCCAATGAGAGCCTTGAGCCACTACATGGCAAAGGACGGCGTGGACTATCAGTTGAGCTGGGAGCCAACGCCCCTGCCCGCGGGTGCCGACTACTGGAGGTTCGTTATTCGCGCTGCGGCGGGTGATCTCTCTCATGACTTCGTGCTCCTGGTTAGGAGGAAGATTGCAGCTTCGCAGGCTCAGGCCGAGCAACTCCTGCTTTCTGACGGCGTTTCCGAGGTGCATAGCCTGATTGACCTCTCTGGACCCAATGGCGTTGTGACCTTGCCTGACTTCAGCCGCGGCTGGATTGTGATCTAGGACGCTGAAGGCTAGCTGCGACGACGCAATGACAGGAGGAGGAACAAAGGAGTCTGGTGTGGCGTGAGCTTGCCGACTTCGGTGCGTGGGCACCACGCTTGATTGGCGGAGCAGTGCCCGACGTCGTGTCTACTGAGCTATCCCGCAATTTCCGGGACTCGTCACAGCAGGACCAGCGGTCGCCGCGCCAGACGCGCTCTTGCTCTCCGAACGGGAACGCCCGCGAGTCTCCCGCCGCAGCGAATCGGAGCGCCGCTGCCGGGAGCGTCTGCGCGAGCCACTGAGATCCTCTCCTGAAGGGCAGGGTGCCCAAGAACCGCGATCTCGCCTTGCGCGGTTCCGCGGATGTCAGTCAGGGTCCCGGCCAGACCCGGGACACTCGCCCAGGTCCGACCATCGAAGTGAAGAGCGGGACCGCCGGCTCATACCTCCCACACCATCGACGGCGAGTCTCCCCACGCTCCAACCAGTTGCTGCCTTGTGCCACTCTGGATCGGCGTCCACACCCCCCCCGCTCAGCTGCAGAATGACGCCATTCCAACCAACGGCGACGCCGAACACTTTGATCGACAGCTGACTCTCGCGCTCGTGCAGATCCAAGCCCATATTGTCCAGGGCGGCCGGCCTCCCGGTGTGCGCCCCGTCGTCAGACCGTGAGCGCGTTGATATGTGTCGGGCAACGTATGCCACCACGCTACCGTGGAGGCCACGCCGCCGCTTCATGCCAAGTATCCATCGGCCTTCGCGGTGAGGGAATTGGGTAAACTCGGAGTTGCTGCGCGTGGCTGCCGAAACCACGGTGGGGTTGCTTCCAGGGTGGCTTTCAATCACAGGAGGATCGGATGAATCTGGCCAGATGGTCACGTGCACTACTCGTCAGTGCGTGCGTCACTGCGACTTTGGCGTCGTGTGCAGGGCAGCCCGCACCGGCGGTCGCGCCGGCGCCCGCGGTCGCGCCCGCGGTCTCAGGCGCCGCCCCGACGAATGGCCCGGCCTGGGTGAATCGAGGGAACGGTGCCTTCAATGACAGCGGGCGGGTCTTTGTTGGTGTTGGTGTTGTCGCGGGCGTCCGAAATCCCGCTCTCGCGCGGGATGCGGCCGATGGCCGTGCGCGCCTGGTCATTGCGCAGCAGTTCATGATCTGGATACGCGCCGAGCTGCGCGACTATCAGAGTACCATCGCGAACCTCCAGCCTGGGCAGCAGAGCGAGGAGGCCCAGTTCATCGAGAGGACCAATATCCAAACGGTGAACCAGCAGTTGACTGGCGTCCGGATTGTCGACTACTGGACCAACCCTGTTGACGGCACCCTGTTCGCACTGGCGAAGCTGGACTTGAGCCAGGCGATGCAGGCGTTGAACAACTTTCAGTCACTGTCGGAGCGGGCGCGCGACTACATCCGGCAGACCGCGCAGCAGGCCTTTGATCGCCTCCCCCAGCAACCGCCCTCACCGAACCCGTAGGGCTTCCGCCACGGCGCGAGGCGTCCCTGAGGGTACTCGGCGCCTCGCGCGGCGGAGCGGGGTACTTTGCCTCGCGGCCTGTCTAGGCTTGGCGAGCGGGCTGAGGGGTCAGGGTACTGCCTCGACGCTCACCGATTCTCTGCTGGCGGCCGTGCGCGCATCGGCGCTGGCCGAGAACGATGGTATCGACGTCTTCCGGCTCCGTGGCGGCTCGGTCGCCTACCTGGTCGCGGTGGGCTCGAGCTCACGCGAATCCGGCCTCCCCTCCGCAGTGCGCCGAATCGCCGAGATGAAAGCCCGCCGAGAGGCAGTTGGGTACCTGCGCGGTGTGTTCGTCCAGTCTGAGCTTACCGACGTGATGCAGTCAAGGAATGGACGCGAGACTCAGGAGATTACCAGTAGACTCAATGAACGGGTGGAGGGCCAGCTCTCTGAGCTTCGCGTGCTCGGAAGCTGGCCGTCGCGTGACGGCCGTCTGGTATTCGTGGCGCTCTTCCGAGCCGTCGCGCCCTAGCGTTGGCAGCGTCGAGCGGGCGGGCATTTCCAGAGAGAGGTAGGCATATGCCAACGTGGGCGACGGTGCGGGCATCGGTTGCGGGTACCTCGCTCGCAGCCGCCATAGCATTTGGGGGTGTCCGCCAGCTTCGCGCGCAGCAGCCGTCTCCTCCACCGGACTCGGTACGGACGGTCGCTGCAGTGGGCGTGGGAGCGACGAGCGAGGTAGCGATGCAGGCGGCCCTGCGCTCAGCGGTGGAGCAGGGCGTCGGGGTCTTCGTGACCTCGCAGACCCGCGTGGAGAACGACCGCCTGATCCAGGATCGGATCCTGTCCATGAGCACCGGATTCGTGCGCGGCTACGACGTGGTGGAGACGCGGCAGGGACCGTCGGGGGTGGAGGTGCGGATCGTGGCGGTGGTGGGGCTGACGCCGCTGCGGGAGGCGTTGCAGGCGGCCGGGGTCCAGGTCCGGCTGTCGGGGCGCACGATGTTCGCGGCCATCGAGCAGGAGGACGAGAAGCGGCGCAACGAGGTAGAAGTCCTTTCGGCGCTTTTCTGGGAGGACGTAGATCAGCCGAGCGCTTGGGACCTCCAGGTGCAGGTTGGCACACCGGTTCGCAACGGTGGGTTCTTCGATATTCCTGTGACCGTGACAGCCATTCCGAACCGGAACGCTGAGGAAGTACTTCTGGGAGTGCGCCGTGTACTCTGGTCCGTCGCAGGTCCAGGCAACCGAACCACAGGACCTGTCGAGGCCGTGACGGTCACCCCTCCCGCGCCTCGGCTTTCATCCTTGCCAACTACCTGAACCAAGTGGTCTTCTACTCGGGCTACTCGATTGTGGTGGAGCGCGAAGCGGGACCTCCAATCCGTGTCACAAGGGACCCCACACGGGACCTTTGCCGCCGGTCGGCGCCAGGGCAGGATGGCCAGCACGGTGCCGTCGTATCGCGAGATCCAGTAACGATTCTCTTCGCCAACGATTGGATTTCGCCATCCCACACCACGCTAGGCACCTTCTGGCGCAGCCCTCCTATTCGGGACGGCAACCAAATGAGCGAGAGGCAAACTCCGTTCGACCTTCCTTGGGGCGTAGTCATTGCTGGGAGGACTGAGGGCGACTTCTATCTCGAGTTGGCGCATCGGAACATCGCCAACATCGAGAACTACTCGACGCGGGAGGATTGGCGCGTTCTGGCACGTGGCCTTTCCGGGCCCGTGACACGACAGAGCCAACTAGAACTGAGGGTCCCTGAGTCCGTGATGCGCCAAGTAACCAGCATCCGCATCGAGCCGTCCCGTACCCGGCTCCTGCGTGGCGTCCGGACAGTCGAGGACGGTCGTGGTCGTACCGTGCCTTTCCTCGAGAGAGTAGTCGAGTATGACTGGCCAGTCAGAGGGCCTGGAGTAGTCAGGACGTCCCGGGAGTGCGAGCGATTGCGGGCGGGGGAACTGAATTAGGTTAGGGCGCCTCGCGGGCCATCAGTGAGGTCCTCCAAGGAATGATAGCACCTGAAGTATGAGCGCCTCGGTCATCTGGGTGGTCGTCGCGCTGGTTCTTCTGATCGCCGAAGTCCTCGTGCCTGGGGCGTGCTCCTTTGCTTCGCCATCAGGTGCGCCGTGGCGGCGGCACCCGGCCTCGCGGCCACGCTCGTAGCGCAAGTCGGCGTCTTCGCCGGCGGCGTGCTCGTGTCCTTCGCCAGAACGAGCAATAGGCTGGTCTCCAGTTACCGCTCAGAGGTTTGCTGGTGATTGGGGTGTTGCTGGCGACTATGGGACTGGCGCGGCCCTACTGCCTCTACCGCCGTGCCCTCCTCGGCGACCTGGCGCGGCTGGCGGCCCGCATCGTCACCGCGGGCGTCCGCGCCACCGCGGGGGAGCCCGATCTCCGGGTCGGGATCATCGCCTGTCTCCAGACCCACGGCTCCCTGGCCAACTGCCATCCCCATCTCCATCTCGTCGTCACCGACGGCTTCCGGCCCGACGGCACCTTCGTGCGCTGGCCCGGCTGGCCGGCCTATGACAGCGCCGCCCTGAGTGAGGCCTTTCGCCGCGCCGTGCTCCCACTCTTCGTGCGCCGCGGATGACCGTCCTTTCGCGCTCCGCCGCGGGCGCTGCGTCGCGGAGACGGCGGCGCTCGCCGGTCGGACGGCACGCACGGCGCCCGGCTTCGCGCCGCCATCTCTGCAACTCGCGCCTGAGGGGCCCAGACCCTGGACCCGCTCGAGTTTCTCATCCGGGTCAGGTGATGACGCGCTACTACGGCTGGTACGCGAGCCGGACCCCGGGGACCCGAGCGCGTCTGGCCTCTGACGGCCGACGGCTGAGGCCTGACGGCCTTTCGGTCGAGGAGCCCGTCGCGATCACCGATCCGGTGGACTGGTCCCTGCGGGCCGCCACTGCGGCGCGGAGTTGCTGCGGCGCATCTACGAGGTCGATCCCCTCGCGTGCCCGCGGTGTGCCGCGCCAATGCGCATCGTGGCCGTCATCACCGACCCGGCGGTCATCACCCGCATCC
>JAPLGX010000115.1 GCA_026389925.1 Chloroflexota bacterium | reverse complement strand
CGATTCGCGATGAGACGGGTGTAGTGAGCGGCGTGGTTTATGCCTCGCTCAGCCTGGATTGGCTCGGTAGCCTTGCGGCGAGCGCCGGGCTGACCTCCGGCAGTTCGGTGACCGTGATCGACAGTCGCGGCACCGTTCTCGCGCTCTTCCCAGAAGAAGAAGGCTGGGTCGGCCAGGAGGTGCCCGAAGCGCCTCTTTATCAGGCGATCACGCAGGGGCAGGGCGAGGGTACCTTCGACGCCGCCGGCCTCGATGGAGAACGCAGACTCTTCGGTTACACCTCGCTTCTGGCCGATCGGCCGGGCGCGGTGTATGTCTCGGTCGGCATCCCTGCTGCGCAAGCTTATGCGCGCGTCGACAGTGCACTCGCCCGGGTGGGCCTGGCGCTGGGGGCGGTGCTCATGCTCGGGCTGGTCGCAACGTGGGCCGGCAGCGAATACTTCATCATGCGCCGCACCCGCGCGTTGGTGGAGGTGGCCCGCAAGCTCGTTGCCGGCAACCTGGGCGCGCGCACCGGCCTGCGCCCGGCCGCCGACGAATTGGGCGAGGTGACCGCCGCGCTCGACACGCTGGCCGAGACTAACCAGCGCCGCCTCGAGGAGCGCGACCGCGCGCTGGCGCAACTCTCGACCGTGGTGCGCGCGCTGCGCACGCTGGGCGAGAGCAATCAGGCGTTGGTGCGCGCCGAAACCGAAAGCGACCTGCTGCAAAACGTCTGCCAGGTGATTGTCTCCTCCGGGGGCTACCACGCGGCCTGGGTGGGCTTTGCCGAGCAGGACGAGGCGCGCACGATCCGCCCCATGGCGCATGCCGGAATACTCGACGAGCACCTGAACTCGCTGCAGCTCTCGTGGGGCGAGGGCCCGCTGGGTCAGAATCCGGTTGGCCAGGCCATCCGTAGCGCGCGCACGCAAGCCATCGATGACCTGAGCGCGGACCCATTCCACGACGCGTGGAGCAAGGCCACCCTCGACCGCGGCTGCACCTCGGCTTTGCTCTTGGCGCTTGGATCCGCACCCGGTGAAGCCTTTGGCGTCCTGGCCATCTGCGCCAGCGAGGTGGGCGCGTTTGCAATCGAAGAGGAGGTGCTCCTGCTGGAACAGATGGCGCGCGACCTGGCCTACGGCATTGGCGCGCTGCGTACGCGGCGCGCGCGCGAGGCGGTGGAGGGCCAGCTCGAACGGCAGCTCGAGCGCCTGCACTCGCTGCGCGCAATCGACAACGCCATCGTCTCGAGCCTCGACCTCAGGGTGACGCTGGCAGTGCTGCTCGACCAGGCCACGACCCAGCTCAAAGCGGATGCTGCGGATGTGCTGCTTCTCGACCCGCACTCACTGCGCCTGGAGCATTTTGCCTCGCGCGGGTTCCGCACGCGCGCGCTCGAGCACACGCGGCTGCGCCTGGGCGAGGGGCAGGCGGGGCGGGCGGCCGCGACGCGCATGCCGGTGCGCATTGACGATTTGCACGCCTCGCCCGGCACGCTCGCCCTCGCGCCGCTGCTCGCGGACGAGGGTTTTGTGGCCTACTACGCTTTTCCCCTGATGGCCAAGGGCGAGGTCAAGGGCGTGATCGAGGTCTTCGGCCGCAAGCCGTTCGCGATCGACCGCGAGTGGGAAGAATTCCTGGCTACGCTGACCGGCCAGGCGGCGGTGGCGATCGACAGCGCGCGCCTGTTCGACGGCCTGCAGCGCTCGAATGCCGACCTGACGCTGGCCTATGACGCGACGATTGAGGGCTGGTCGCGCGCGCTCGACCTGCGCGATAAGGAAACCGAGGGCCACACCCAGCGCGTAGCGCAGATGACCGAGCAACTGGGGCGGGAGATGGGATTCTCCGAAACGTTGCTCATGCACGTCCACCGCGGCTCACTCTTGCACGACATCGGCAAGATGGGCGTGCCGGACACCGTGCTGCTCAAGCCGGGGCCGCTGACCGAGGAAGAGTGGGAGGTGATGCGCCGCCACCCGGAGTACGCCTACGAGCTGCTCTCGCCGATTGCGTACCTGGCGCCGGCGATCGACATCCCGTACTGTCATCACGAGAAGTGGGATGGGAGCGGCTACCCGCGCGGCCTCGTGGGCGAGGCCATCCCGCTTGCCGCGCGCGTATTTGCGGTGATTGACGTGTGGGACGCCTTGCGTTCGGACCGCCCGTACCGCGCCGCCTGGCCGCAGGCCAAAGCCCTCGAGCATATTCGCGCCGGCGCCGGCTCGCACTTCGACCCGAAGGTGGTGGAGGTGTTTTTGAGGATGAGGTGGTAGGAGAAACGGCAAGATGGCCCTGGTCTCGGGCTTGCGCGTGCTCTCCACGTCTCAGACCGGGGAGAATCCTGCCGAAAAGGCCCCGCCCAGACAGGGTGGCGGGGTGTGCGCGGAAACGCTCTGTAAGGGGTAGAGGCGTACGATAGGACCAGGTGCTCGCTGCAGGTCCGGCC
>JAPLGX010000242.1 GCA_026389925.1 Chloroflexota bacterium | reverse complement strand
TCCCGTCTATATGGCTGATGTACTTGCCATCCGCGGTCAAGACCTCACCGACGCCGGAGGCGTCTGTGAGAACCCGGCGTGTGACGAGTCCCCCGGCAGCACCGGGACCGCCAAGTGCCGCCAGCCTCATCCGCGCCTGCGCCACAATCTCGGCCTGGTCGGCGAAGTCGCGCACCACGCGCTGGTAGGCTGTGCGGGCTTCGGCGTTGCCCATCTTTTCGTAGCACTGGCCTATCCGCAGCAGGGCGGTCGCGACCGTGGCGCGGCCGGCGCCGGGCTGCGCGGCGATCTTCTTGTACTGCTCGATGGCGCCCTTCAGGTCGCCTTCGACTTGCTCCTTGTGGAGCGCTGCTTTCAGTTGGACCTCGGCCGAGCGGGAGGCCTGCGCCTGAGACACAGGCTGGAAGCCTATGCCACTGATCGCAACGGCCAAAGCGATTGTCAAAATGTTTTTCATGGTCGAACCCTCCATGGCCAAGGAGGATAGCCACCCAGATTCTCGCGCCATTCAGCCCATGGTCATGGTTCGGTCACGGCTCATGCAGGTTTCAGGTTCCAGGTTCCAGGTTTCAGGTTGTCAAAATCCCACGTCGGCTGCTCTTCAATCCGCAATCCGCAATCCCCAATCCGAAATCAGTTCATCCATCAAAGCGGTAGCCGAGCCCGCGCAGGTTGACGATGTAGCGCGGGCGATCGGGGTCGGGCTCGATCTTCTTTCTCAGGTTCGTCACCTGGTTGTCCACCACGCGTTCGGTCACGAAGGTTTCCGAGCCCCAGACTTCATCGAGCAACTGCTGGCGCGTGAGCACTCGGCCGGGGCGGCGGACGAAGGCGGCCAGCAGCTTGTACTCGAGCGGCGTCAGCTCGACGGGTTGGCCGGCGCGCCGCAGCTCGCAGCGCGCAAAATCCAGCTCGGCATCGCCGAAAGTGTAGGTGGCGGCCGTATCCGCGCCGCTGCGGCGCAGCAGGGCCTTGATGCGCGCCCGCAGCTCGCGCGCGCTATAGGGCTTGGTGACGTAATCGTCGGCGCCCAGTTCCAGCCCCATCACCTTCTCGGCTTCGTGGGCCTTGGCGGTCAGCAGGAGGATCGGCGTCTGGATGCCGGCGCGCCGCAGGTCGCGGCACACCTCGAAGCCATCCTTGCGCGGCAGCATCACGTCCAGCAGGATCAGGTCCCAGCGCTCGGAGGCCCCTTCGCGCGCCGCGGTCTCCCCGTCCGCCACCACCCGCACCGCGTAGCCCTCGCGCCGCAAGTCGTCCTCCAGCGCCAGCGCCAGGCTCGCTTCATCCTCGACGATGAGAATACGCTTCATGTCCGATTGAATGGGACGCAGATGAACGCAGATACACGCAGATCCAATCTGCGTTCATCTGCGCTTTTCTGCGTTTATCTGCGTTCTCGTTCCCCCTCGCTTGGCAGCAAAATGGTGAAGCGGCTGCCGCGCCCGGGCTCGCTGTCCACCACAACCGACCCTCCGTGGGCCTCGACGATGTGCCGCACCATGGCCAGCCCGATGCCGGTTCCTTTCACGTTGAGATCGCGGGACGAAGAGCCGCGCACAAACTTGCCGAAAATCCGCCGCTGCTCCGTTTTCGCGATCCCATCGCCTTCATCCCGAACCGACACCGCCACCTGCTGTCCCTCGGCGGAAACCTCCACGCGAACGGGGGAAGAAGCGGGTGAATACTTGACGGCGTTGTCGAGCAGGTTGCGGACGGCGCGCGCCAGCGCCTCGCTGTCGCCCCGCACGCGGCGCTCGTCCGCCGGCAGCTCGAGCTGAATCCGCCGCCCGCTGGTGAGCGCCTCCTCACTGAAGGCATCGACCACCCCGCGCACCAGGTCGCCGACTTCCAGCTCTTCCTTGCGGTACACCTGCCGGCCCGATTCCAGGCGCGCGAAATCGAGCAGGTCCTCCACCATCTTCGTGAGCCGCCGGTTCTCCCTGGCCAGCGTCCGGTAATAGAGGGGGCGGCGATCTTC
>JAPLGX010000121.1 GCA_026389925.1 Chloroflexota bacterium | reverse complement strand
GTGCGCGGCAAGCCGGCCCGGCTTGTGCTGGACGCGTTCCTCCAATCGCACGGGGTCACGCCACTCGAATATCAGGGCGCGGTCATCCCGTTGCACATGCCCTGGCGGCGGCTCGAGCGGCGCGCCGGCAAGACGCGTGCGTTGTTGGTTGGCGATGCTGCGGCGCATGTCAAGGTGACGACCGTTGGCGGTTTGGTCTCGGGCCTCTTGGGCGCGCGCGCGGCGGCGGAGGCGGTGATCACCGGTCGGCCGTATGCGCAGACCCTGGCGCCGCTGCAGCGCGAATTGCTCATCCACAATGGCATGCGCTGGGCGCTGGATCGCTTCGCCGATGCCGATTATGACCGTCTGCTGGGCGGGCTCGCGCCGTGCACGTTGCGCTGGCTCGAGACCCGGCCGCGTGACCGCGTGGCCGGGAACATCCTAGGACTGCTTGTGGGACAGCCCTCTCTGGGCCTGATGGCAATGCGAATGGCACTGGGTTCCGCCCTGCCACCGGCTGTATCTGGCAGGCGGCGCCTTGAAGGTCGGGTCGCATTCGGGAATCATGATTGAAGGAACCTGGGCAAAGCCTCCCCAGCCAGGCGGCGGTTTAGTAGGCACGAACTTTGAAATCGCCAGGGAGAAGGCAGCTCATGCGCCTGATGTTGACTGAAGACGGAAAGCTGTCCCAATCTGGGCCCAACTCGTCGGCGGGTCTGGATCCCGCGCGCCAGCCGCGGTGGCATCTTGCATCGCGTGACGTATTGTTCGCGTTAGTCGTTCTCGCCAGCACTGTACAGTATTTGATCTTCCAAGTGTGGCCCCGCGAAATAAGCTTGGTTGAAATCGCGCTGCTGCTCTGGATCGGGGTGGAGGCCATGAGGGGCGGAGGACTATCCCCACGGCGGATGCCGGCCTCCGGGAAGTGGATGGCCCTGCTCATCCTGGGGTTGGCGGTGTGGGCGGCCATTCTGTGGCTGGTTGGGCTCGACTGGCGCTACAACTTGAATGAGGTGAGGTGGCTCCTGCTCTCGGTGCCCGCCTTTGCGCTGCTGCTTTCCAGCTCGAAGCAGGAGATCGGACGTCGCTTGACGATCGTTTTGGCAATTGCCGTGGTGGCCGCGCTCGTCGCGGACTTTCAGGGTGTGACGGGCGCATTCCCCCCTCCATTTGCGGAGTTCTCAACCAAGGAGCGTTGGCTGAGTTCGGACCTGGCGGTTGAGCGGACCGTTGCCGTTGGGCTCTTCAGACACTCGAATATGTACGGCGGGTTCATCTTCTGGCCCCTGATGATTTCGATCGGCGGCGTGATGCAGAAAGGGAAACGCTGGGCCTGGGCGTTGGGGGTCGTCTTCTTTGGGGCAAGCCTCTATCTTTCGTACTACCGTGGACTGCTCATCGGTCTGGGGATGGCCGTGGCGGCCTTTACCCTGATCATGGTTCCGCTTCCCCGCCGTCTCGTCTCCGCGGGTCTTGTGGCATTGCCTATCCTCATTATCTTGGCCAGCGTCTTTGGGTACGCGCTGAAACCGTCGGCCGCCTTCTTCGAGACGCTTCGCTTCCGCATTAATCTCTGGCAGGATGTGCTCAACTACATCCGATCGGACCCCTGGATTCTCGCCTTTGGCGCTGGGTATCACTCGGGGTCAGCCTTCCAACTTTCACAGGCGCGAGCCGATCCCCACAACGTGTACTTGTATATGCTCATGCACTATGGTCTGCCGGGTGTGCTGATCCTGGTGGCCATGATGGGTCAAGCCGTCCTTCTCGGCTGGAGGGCGTATGTGCGCGGGGCGATGACCCAACGCCCCATCTTGGCGGCGCTGTGGGCTGGTCTCCTGGCATGGTTTGTGACCAGTCT
>JAPLGX010000296.1 GCA_026389925.1 Chloroflexota bacterium | reverse complement strand
TCTCCAGAGAAACTGAGCCGTCAGCTTTGACCTCGATGTCTTGCGACTCTGGCGTGGCTTTGAAGCATGTGACAATATCCATTTCGCCTCCCGGCTTCAACAGGCATCTTGCATCGTAGGTTCAACTCCCAGATCCACCTTTCGAGATACCGCCTCATAGAGTGGCGTGAGCACGGCTTGCGAAGAAGGCCATCATGTGCTTCCTGGGGGAACCCGGCAATCCACCTCAGGGACACCACGATGGCCAACCCAACTGCGGGTCTGATGGACCACCTGCAGAGTGTTGGCCCTGAAATGTACGAGCACCTGTTACACGATGGGCTTAAGCGCCTGGCCCAGACCATTGTGGCGCTCGAAGCGCACATCAGATTGGGGCCAACCGCTTTGCTGCTGGGACACCCGGACGGCGCGAGTGCAGTCCTAAAGGCCACGTGGCCTCATTGGCCGAAGGGCGGCTTCCTTCTGGCCGATGCGGAATACGACAACCTGGCCCACACCGCCTTCCGCCCGGAGCAGGGGATGCTCGCCCAGTCGACCCACCCGTTGGAGCGTCTCAACAAGGAGCTCAACCACGGCACGAACGTCCCAGGGAACCAAGTCCCGCTGGTGCCGCTGGTGAGGTCGCCCTTGCACGAGATCGCCGATGAGCGGCAGGTGGGGTGCTGCTCCTTCAGCCTCAAGTCGATGGCACAATTCGTTCAAGCGGCGCCCCTGCTGGTCGCAGCGCCCGCGCCCCTTCACCTTGGCCCTCTGGACACGAACCCGAGACCACGACTCAATACGATCGTGGAAGCCCATCGCCATTGACAGCACTTGACAACACGCCAACATGGGCTGCGGCAGGATCTGTGCTCCTAGACCGCTGGGCCAGGTCAACTGCCCTTATAGGCAGGTTTGCGCCTTTCGATGAAAGCGTTGACCCCCTCTTTGAAGTCCTCCGTTTGTAGCGCAACCACCACGGCAAGGGCTTCGAGGTCGAAGAACTGCTCCAGGGTCATTCTCAAACCCCGATCAATGAACGACTTAGAAAGCTTGTAAGACAGGGCTGGTCCTTGGGCAAGTTTCCTGGCAAACTCCACGGTCTTGGGCATGAGTTCTTCTGGCGGGAAGACCTTTTGGGCGATTCCAAGGCGGTACATTTCTTGAGCATCGATGATGTCGGCCGAGAAACACAGCTCCTTGGCTTTGTATGGACCGACGATACGTGGCAAGAACCACAGGTTGCCCATGTCCGGAACCATTCCGATATTAGCGTAGATCTCGGAGAACTTGGCTCTCTCTGATGCATAGATGACATCGCAAGCCAGCACCAGTCCGGCGCCAGCGCCCGCGGCAATACCATTCACGGCACAGATGACCGGCTTTTCGATGTTTGCTATGAGCTGCACCAATCTCCCGATATTCCTGCCCATCATATAGTCTGCTTTGTGCGTGCCCCCTCTGATATCGTCGATGTCACCTCCGGCAGAGAAGGCTTTACCAGCGCCTGTCAACACAACCACTTTCGCATTATCATCCTCGCGCAGCATCAAGAAGGCATTGTACAAGCCGTCACCCATCTTCTGGTTGAGCGGGTTTAGCTTGTCCGGACGATTCAGGGTGACAGCAGCCACCCCTTCGTCTACTGTCACGTCGATGGTCTCGAATTCGTATGACATCTCTCTATCTCCGTCTCTCCAATATCCCGATAAAGCGATCTTGGAGACTCAAGCCGCGCTTCGTCGCATTCAAGTCGTTCCCCGGCATTGTGGGGCGGGTGGTACCTACAGTCTCTTGTCCTTGGCGATGACCTTCTTCTCATAGAGTTCGGCGATTT
>JAPLGX010000238.1 GCA_026389925.1 Chloroflexota bacterium | reverse complement strand
TTTCATGATCCAGGGCGGCGACCCGCTGGGTCAGGGCATCGGCGGCCCGGGCTACAAGTTCGAGGATGAGTTCAGCCCGAAGCTGCGGCACTCGAAGGCAGGCATCCTCTCGATGGCCAACTCGGGGCCGAACACCAACGGCAGCCAGTTCTTCATCACGCTGGGCCCGACGTCGCACCTCGACAACAAGCACAGCGTGTTCGGCAAGGTGATCAAGGGCATGCAGGTCGTCCTGGCCATTCCCGATCGCGACCCGGCGCGCGTCAAGGAGCCTGGCACAAAGATCACCTCGATCGATATCGCCGAATCCTAAGCCTGCCACCCCTACCGCCAGACAACAATCGCGGCCGTGACGGCCGCGATTGTCTTTTCATGGCGAGGATCACCCGCTACGCCCGGCTACAGCTTGAGGTGCGCGGTGACATGTCCCTTCTCATCCGCAGGCATGACCGTGAAGCCCATGCGCTGGAAAACCCGCTGCATGATGTGGTTGTCCTCCGTGATCACGGAGGTCACTTGGGTGAGCTTTTCATCGCGCGCAATCTGCAAGCTGCGGCGCATCATCTCGCTGCCCAGGCCGCGCCCCTGGAAGGAGTCCGAGATCAGCGCGGAGAGTTGGCCCTCATCGGCGCCGTGGATCTTGTCCACGCGCGCTGCACCGACGATGACCGGTTCGCCATTGGGGGAATCCTGCAACTCCGCCACGAGCACCATCTCGCGATCGTAGTCAGTGAAGCAGATGCGCGCCAGGCGCTCATGCCGCACGCGCTGGCTGAGCATCATCGGATGCAGGAAGCGCAGATACACGCTGTGGTCGGAAAGCCCCTCATGGAAGGTGACCATGGCCGGTTCGTCTTCCGGACGGATCGGCCGAATCACCAGGCGCGTCCCATCTTTGGCCGTCCAGGGCTGGACATAGCGCGAGGGGTAAGGGCGAATGGCCAGCCTGGGCAGTTGCTCGGCCGTGAGCTGCGGGTCGTGCAGCACCACCCGCGCGTCAAGCGCCACAAAACCCTCCGGTGAAGCCATCAGCGGGTTAATATCGATCTCTTTGATCCAGCGTTGTTCAACCACCAGTTGCCCGAACCGGACCATCAAGTGCGAAAGCGCATCCAAGTCCACCGGCTTGCGGCCGCGCACGCCCTTGAGCGCCTTGTAGACACGGGTTTGTTCCATCATGCGCCGGGCCAGGGTCGTGGTCAGCGGCGGCAGCGCCAGCGAACGGTCCTTGTAGACCTCGACCAGCTGGCCGCCCGAGCCAAAGAGCAATACCGGCCCAAACTGCGGATCGATGCTCGAGCCCAGGATGAGCTCGTAGCCCGTGCTCTGCACCATGGGCTGGACCGTGACGCCCAGGAAATCCTTCGATCCGCCCTTCGCACCGGCGGCCGAGCTGCGCGTCTTCACCGCATGCTCGATTGCGCGGTAGGCGCGGAGCACTTCATCCGCGTCGGCCAGGTTGAGCTGCACCCCGCCGACATCGGTTTTGTGAGTGATGGTCTCGGAGTAGATCTTGAGCACCACCGGGTAGCCCATCGCCTCGGCGATCTTCACGGCTTCGGCCTCGCTAGAGGCGATGCGCGTTTCGACCGAGGGAATGCCATAGGCGGCTAGCAGCTGCTTTGATTCATACTCCGTGAGTATCACGCGCCCGCTCTTGCGCGCAGCCCCCACGATACTCTTGGCCGCGGCGTGGTCGATCGGCTCGCCCTCGCCGTCGCTTTGCGCCGCGGGCGTCTCGTACAACCCGCGCAAATTGTAGGAATAGCGCCACATGTAGGTGAACACCCGCGCCGCCGTGTCCGGGTATTCGAACGTGGGGATGTTGGCACGATTGAGCAGTGTCTGGCCCACCTCCACATCGGCGCCCCCCATCCACGAGGCCAGCACCGGCTTGCCGGTGGATTGCGCGAAGGGGGTCAGCATCTCGGCGGTGCGGGTCGGGTCGGTCATGGCCTGCGGCGTGAGCACGACCAGCAGGCCGTCGCTGTCGGCATCCTTCGTGGCGATCTCCACCGCCTTGGCATAGCGTTCGGGGCTGGCATCTCCCAGGACGTCGATAGGGTTGTTATGGCTCCAGGCTGGGGGCAGCAGCTGGCTGAGGGCGTCCGTCGTCGCGGGCGAAAGGTCGGCCAGCTCGCCGCCGCTGGTGATCAGCGCATCGGTGGCGATGACGCCCGGGCCGCCGGCATTGGTGACGATCGTCAGGCGCGGACCCTTCGGCCGAGGCTGTTTGGCCAGCACGTCGGCCATGTGGAAGAGGTCGGCGATCGAATTGACACGCAGCACGCCCGAGCGGCGAAAGGCCGCCTCGAGCACTTCGTCCGAGCCGGTGAGCGAGCCGGTGTGGGATGCAGCAGCGCGCGCGGCGCCCTCGGTGCGGCCGGGCTTGATGACGATGATCGGCTTATTGAGGCTGACCTCGCGCGCCGAGGAGATGAACGATCGGGCATCGCCGATCGACTCCATGTAAATGACAATGCTCTCGGTGCGCGGGTCGTCGCCCAGGTAGTCGATCAGGTCGCCCCAATCGACATCGAGCATCGAGCCGATGGAGACGAAGGCGCTGAAGCCCACGTTCTCGCGCAGGCTCCAATCCAGGACCGCCGTGCATAACGCGCCGGACTGGCTGATAAACCCCACCTTGCCCGGCCGCGCCATGGCGCTGGCAAAGGTGGCGTTCAGCCCGCTCATCGTGTTCATCACACCCAGGCAGTTGGGGCCGATCAGGCGCATGTGAGAGCGGCGCGCCTGGGCCAGGATCTGGCGCTCAAGCTCCACGCCCTTCTCGCCGATTTCTTTGAATCCGGCCGAGATGACAATCGCACCACCCACGCCGGCATCCACGCACTCACCGATGATGCCCGGGACGGTTGCGGCCGGCGTGACGATGACTGCCAGGTCCACCTTCTCGGGCACGCCGGCCAAATTGGGATAGGCCTTGATGCCCAGCACGCTCGGGCGCTTGGGATTGACGGGGTAGACCGTGCCACCGAACGGATTGCTGATCAGGTTCCACAGGATGGTGCGCCCCACGCTGCCAGCCGACTCCGTTGCACCCACCACCGCCACGCTCTTGGGCTGGAAGATCGGGTCGAGCGCCCGGCGTTCGTAGCGCAACACGTCATGGGATGGATCGAGGACTGCCTTGACTCTACTGGACATCGATTGCTCCTGAGTTGAAATCGTCATCGACCAGGCATGCTGCCTGGGGGAAACGTCTCATCCGAATTGGACCACAGGCCGCGGACGACTTCACGCCGCAACACCTCAGACAATTCGCGCGGCCGGTGGACGTGGATATCGTGGTCGGTATTGGCGAACCACTCCACCCGGCTCACGGCCAGGGCCATGGACGCGGCTTTCACTTCGCTGTGGCGTTGCCCGCGGGCTTGGGGTCCGGCGGGCTCGGCGGCGCAGATGAGCACCGGCTCGCGCACTCGGGGGTACAACGCACGCGGGTTTTGTTCCCACAGGGCACGCACGATCGCCATGTGGTGCTCAACGGGCAGCCGGCGGCGCACTGTTCCCTCCGCCTGCAGCTCGAGGTTGGCCAGCGTGTCGTCCACCGATCGCGCCGACCACGCGGGATGCTCCGCCCGTATGCGGGCGGTCACGTCCGCGAGCGGAATGTTGTCGAGCGCCGGGGGCCGCAGGTCGCGCGCGGTGCTTTCCCAGGTGGCACCGGGGCGTGCATGCAAATCGAGGAATCCCCCGTCGACAAACGCCAGGCCGCGCGACACACCCGGGTGCGCGGCGGCGAATTCGAGCACAACGTTGCCGCCCCACGATTGCCCAGCGATGATCGGTCGTTCGATATGCAGCGCGGCGATCAGCCGGTCCAGGTCCTCCTGGCACTCAGCGAAACCGTATCCGCTGCTGGGCTTCTCGCTCAGGCCGTGACCGCGCTGGTCGTAAGCGACCACGCGATGCCCATGCGCCGCCAGGTGCTCTGCCACCTGCGACCACGTGCGGGCGTTGCTCGCCAAACCATGCAGGAGCACGAACGACGGGCCCGCCCCCGGCCACTCCCAAACGCAGAGGTCGATACCAACGTTAACCTGCTGCTGGCGCGCACTACCTGACATACTTCCTAATCCCTCGCATGCCTGCGGTGCACTCCCGGCATGAGGCACGCTGTGGAGGGTATTTTACCGTGGGGAATGGCCTTCTAGATGATGCGCGCACGATTCCAGACGCCGTTGGGTGACATTCTGCGCCCTGCGGGCCATGCCAAAGGGCTGAGCGCGGTCTCACCACCCAGTGCCAGCAGCCGACGATACCACACAAGGCGCCCCACCACCCGCCTGCAACAGGGTCACCGCCAGCTCCTGATCGTGCTCGCCCGCGCCGGGCCGCCTCCCCTCCCTTCACCACTCTCCTCTTCACAGAAGCACGCCGGCAAAGTACAATCCGCCGCTCTCTTCTCTGAGGGCATCCTTCTTGCACCCTCCGTCCAGAGGCCGACGGTCTGATCTCGAAGAGGTGTAAGGGAATGGTTGGAGCGACACAACCCATCGCGCAAGGCTCATCCGCCGCAAGGCCGCCGCGCAGTTCGACGCTCGGGCTGACCCTCGCTGGCGCGCTGGCGGGCCTGGTGCTGCTCGCCATTGCCATCCCCATCGTCGCCGGGCTCATCGCCTATCTCGGGTTCATACAAAGCGATCACATCGCTCCCGGGGTGTATGTGCGCTCGCTGCCCATCGGCGACATGACCCTGGCCGACGCGAACCAGGCGCTGACCCGCACCTACAATCAGGAATTGATGGTCGTCGTCACCGATACCTCAGACCCGGCGCGCGCATGGCCCGCGTACCCGGCCGAGTTCGGCATCTCGGTCGACAGCCTGGCCACCGCGCAGACGGCATTCGCCGTAGGCCGTCAGAAAGGATTGGTCGCCGCCCCGCTTGATTACTATCAGTCGGCCTCGCGCGGGCGCCAGGTGGATCCACTGACGCGCTTCGATCCTCAGACCGCGCGCCGCGGATTGGAGGCGTGGGCGCCGCTGCTGTATGTCGCCCCGCAAGAAGGCGCCATCGCCATCGAGAACGGCGTCGTGGTGCAGGCCCCCGGCACTCCGGGCAAAGCCCTGGATGTCGATGCGACCCTCGCGCTGTTGGCAACCAACGCCCAGATAGTGCTCGACTACAGCGTCGTGCCGCTCGTGGTGCAGCCCGTCGCGCCGCACACCTACAACGTGTCGGGCGCCACGAGCGAGGTCCAGCGCCATCTCCACACCGACCTGACGCTGCAGGCCTACGACCCGGTTGGCGATGAATGGCGAACCTTCTCGCCCCAGCCGGACGACATCCTCAATTGGCTGCGGGTTCAGCCCCAAGGCGACGCGGTGAGCGTGCAGGTGGATGAGGCGGCCATCGACGCCTATGTTGCCGGGCTCTCGAGTCAGTTGGGCAGTGATCGCGGGCTCGACCCGTCACGGACCCGCACCGAACTGCTCTCGGGCCTCAACGGCGCGTCCCTCAATTGGGTGCCGATCCGCTACGCCACGCGCAGCTACACGGTCAACCCGCGCGACACCAAGATATCGATTGCCGCTTCGATCGGCGTGCCGGCGTGGAAGCTCGAGGAATACAACCCGGCGTTACGTACGCGCGGCCCGGCCGCAGGCGAGAGCCTGACCCTGCCGCCGCGCGACTCGATGCTGGCCTTGGCGGTGGTTCCGGGCAAGCGCATCATCATCAGCATCAGCCAGCAGCGCATGTACGTTTACCAGAACGGCGGGCTCATCCGCACCGAGATCGTCTCGACCGGCATCGCCGATTCCCCAACGCTGCCCGGGTTGTTCCAGGTCAAGTCGCATTACGTCAATGCCTACGCCTCACGCTGGGATTTGTGGATGCCGCACTTCCTGGGCGTCTATGACGCGGTGCCCGGTTTCGAAAACGGCATTCACGGCCTGCCGCTGCTTTCAAGCGGACGCCGGCTGTGGGCCGACGTGCTAGGCCGGCCCGCCTCCTTCGGCTGCATCATCCTCACATTGGATGCCGCCGAATGGCTGTACGGGTGGGCCGAGAACGGCGTGGTGGTTGATATTCAGCGATAGGAGCAAGCGAGCGCAGTTTGTGAGACTTGTCCGGCACCCCGAATCTTCCCGCAACATCGACCTCACCCCTGCCCCTCCCCATTCCATGGGGAGGGGATTGTTTTTGCCTGAGTGATTGGGGCCAAAGATCGCCCCAATCACTCAATGGTTTCAGAATGCGCACAAGGATAGTCGTTACGTCGCAGCGGGTCCATCGCACGATTCGCCGCGCGACCGTTCTCCAGGGGTCAATCGTGGTGCGCTTGCGGCGTGCGCACGAGCGCCTGCTGAAGGCACCCTTTTTCCAGCGGAGTGTTCGACGGTGGATTGACGCTCAGTCGCGATGGAGCGCGGCGGGGCTTCCAGAACGAATGGCCACAATCTCGGCCATGATGCTCAGCGCGATTTCGGCTGGCGCGCGCCCGCCCAGGTCGAGCCCGATCGGCGCGCGCATGCGTGCCAGGTGTTCGTCGCTCACGCCGCTCGCGCGCAGCCGCTCGCGGCGCAGGCGCTGCGTGCGCTGGCTGCCGAGCGCGCCGACGTAGAAGGCCGGGCTCGGAAGCGCGGCCATCAGCGCCGGGTCGTCGATCTTCGGGTCGTGCGAGAGGACTGCAACAGCCGTGGCGGGCGTCAGCCCCTCTTCAGCCAGCGCCTTATCGGGCCACAGATTGGAAACGACATCCACGTGGGGAAAGCGCTCACGCGTCCCGAACGCGCGGCGCGGGTCGACAACCAACACGCGGTAGCCAAGAACTTTGGCCAACTGGCTGAGCTCCACCGCAATGTGCACCGCGCCGATGATGGCCAGCGTGGGCGGCGCAAGCTGCGTCTCAACAAAGACCTCGACCTCCTGCCCTGCGATGCGCACCGTCTTGGGTTCGGAGGCAATCGCCGAGAGCGCGGCGCGCGCCTCCGGCAGAAGCGCATCGCGCAGATCGCCCGCGGCCGAACCGAGGGCCGTACCGTCCTGGCGCATGAGCAGCGTTCGCCCCACCCAGGCCTCGGGCCCGCGGATGACGGTCAGGCGCACCGTCGGAGTCCCGCGCTCGATGGCGTGCGCCAGAAGATCGAAGGCCGAGGGGCTGCCCTGCGGGCCGGGCGCAAGCAGCGGCGCGAGCGGCTCGACAAAGATGTCAATCTCGCCGCCGCAAGCCAGGCCCACCTCGAGCGCGGTATCGTCGGCCACACCGTAGTGCAGCAGCGTGGGGCGTCCAGCCTTGAGCACCTTGAGCGCCTGCTCCACCACCGCGCCCTCAACACAGCCCGCGCTCACCGAGCCGACCATCTCGCCCGTGGCACACACGGCCATCTTCGAACCAGGGATTCGCGGGGAGGAGCCCCACGTACGCACGACGGTCGCCAAGGCCACCTGGCGCCCCTGTCCAATCCACTCACGCATTTGGGGTAAGACGTCGCGCACGCTTGCCTCTCATCGCCCGCGCGCTTTTCGAGCCACGAGCCTCATTGGGGTGAGCGCGCTGCTCATCGATAGTCCAGGCCCCCTCGCCCCGCGCCCTACTTCAGCGCCGCGGTCAGACCCGCCTGCAGGCGGCTCAGCCGCGCTTGGCGTTCATTCACAAAGCGGGTGATGCCCTCCAGCAGCCAGCGCGGGGAGAGGTGCGCCTCGTCGATCACTTCGTCGAGCGTCCCGCCCGTGCGCCAGCGGTTGTCCCAGTCGGCGGTCAGGGCATACGCCTCGCCGGCTTCGTTGAAAACCCAATCGCGCATCGAGGCCCGCGACTGCGTGCTGATCACGGTTGAATCGGCGCGGTCGGCCTCCGAAAGAATCTTGCGCCGGTAGTCCTCGGGCTGCAAGGCGAACAGCTCCGGGCTCGAGCCGTAAATGATCTTCACGTTTAGCCCGCGCTTCTCAATCTCGGGCAGCAGGCTCACCACACTGACCATCGAGCTGGTGCCCTGCACGATGATCGTTCCACCGCGCGGCGCACCGGGTTTGTAGGCGCGGACCACGTACGCGCCGCGGCCGGCCTCGAAATGCGAGGCCATGCCCAGCTTCTGGCGATCGGGGATGGGGATGGGAGGCCGAGTGAGATGCAGAACAACGATCGGCGCCTTCTCTTTCAGCGCCGCGCCCAATAGCACGGGCACCTCATTGTACTCCCACGGGTGCAGGTTAATCACCTGCCCGCGCGGGAAGAGCTGCATCACCGACGGCTCGAAGATGCCGAAGTGCGTGCGGCTGTCGTCGGCCGTCTCCGGCCCGGAGTGGCCGGCCACGTACACCACCTTGCCTACCTTAAGCTGGCAATCCTGCGCCAGTTGGCTGAACAGGCGCAACATGCCGTACTTGAGATACGAGAACGAGCCGTAGGTCGAGCATGCGCCCCAGAAGCCGTCAAACTCCTTCTCCGGGTCCGCGGCGAAGTTCACCGAAGCCATCCCCGCGAGGATGCCGCTGTTGGCGAACTCGGTTATCTCCTGGGGGAGGAGCACGCCTTGCGGCGTGCCATAGCGCTCGTACCAGCCATAGCCCTTGAAGTCCCCGTAGCCTTTGGCAAAGCCACTGATGTTTGTCGAATCGGCGAGGTCGGCCGAGGCGGCTAGGAAGAGCGGCCGGCCGTACTCCTTTTCGCCGAAAGCGTTGACCCACGCACCCCACTTGGCCAATGCGGCGCGATTGGCAATCGAGGTGCCGGGGGCCACGTACAGGTCGGCCGGGTAGGCGCGCGCATCGTACAGGCGCTCGTCCTTCCACGGGATGCCGCGCATTCCCAAGCGGAAGCTCGGGATCTCCTGCGGCACCGAGTCGCCCAGGGTCACCAGCCTCTCGGCCAGGTAATCCACCAGCGCCTGATCGCGCGCCAGGACATCCATCACCGCTTTGAGGTTGGCTTCGAACTCGCGCGCGAGCTCAGCCGGGTCGCTGGGCGCTTTGCCACCCATGTTGGTGAAGGTGGCGCCGTACTTCTCGGCGAACTCGCGGCGAATCTGCCAGAACAGGTCGGCGTTCATCTTGTGCGGCGCGCCGTGCGAGGGATTGTCGTACTTGAGGTAGCCGCGCCCCTTGCGGGTCCGAAACCACGCCGCCGATGGCGCATGGCCGGGATTCTCGCCCCAGACCATCGAAACCACCGCCTGGGTCATCGGACCCCACTCGCTGCCAAACTCGGCGCCGAACACGCGCCAGCCGTGCGAGCCAAACCACTCCTTGGGCGTACCGTACACCACCGTGCTCACCGGGTGGTCGTCGATGCCGTAGTCGTTCCAATCGACAAGCAGATACAGGTTGTCGAGCGCCAGGCCCCATGCGGAGTTCATCATCTCGTGCGCGGCGCCCGGCGTGAGGCCCGCTTCGCCCTCGAGCCCGAACACCTTGACCCCCTCCGCCCCGGCGCGCTTGAGCGCCAGCGCCTCGCCCGCGGCGGCCGGGCCGCCGTGGCCGGAAGGTCCGGTGTTGAACTTGAGCAAGAGCGTCTTGCCTTCCATCTCGGCGTGGCCCGAGAGCCCGCCGCGGTGGCGAAAGGCGAGCAAATCCTGCCACACCAGCATGCGCTCCGCTGCATTGGGCACCGCATACCGAGAGTCGCGGGTCTGAGCATGCTTTATCCGCAGGGCCTCATTGAGCACCGCGAGAGTCGTATAGACGAGAGGAACGGTATGCCCGGCGACGAGGACGAAGCGATCGCCGAAGCGTTTCTCCGGGCGGCGGATATCCCAGCGCATGGCCCCGCTGAGCAGCGTGACCAAGAAGGCGTGCACCTTGGAGCGCGAGCCTCCGGGGTGACCGCTCTGGCGGTAGTTGAGCGTGATATCGAGGAGCTGATCGACCAGGTCCTTGGTGCGCTCCCAGTATGCGAAGTGAGAGGTCAGGTCCTTGTAGCGCTGGGCCAGGCGCTCCTCTTGAGCTGCATCCATGGTGCACTCCTTCTCGTGCGTTGATCGGCCCGCGCTCGGGCCGGAGGGTGCGGATGAAGAGAACCGTTCAGGCCTGCGACCAGGCTTCCTGCCACACGCGCTGCGCGCCGGCGATGACCAGTTCGGGTGTTTCTTCCGACGTGAGTGGCTTGACTTCGAACCCGACCCACGGCCGCGGCGTGCGTCCGGCTCCCAGATAGCCTATCGTGAACAGCGCGCGGATAAACTCGATCACCTCAGGCGTGTCGTTGGCCCCGCCCGGCCAGCCGAAGCGCGGGTGCATATCACCGTAGCCCGGCGCGCCGGGTGTCGTCACGCAATTGCCGACGTGGATGTGCACCAGGAAGTCCTTGAGCTCGCGCAGCGCTTTTTCCGAGTGCTCGGAGAGCAGCGGCTGATGGCTCAGGTCATACATCAGGCCGAATTCCGGGAAGCGGGCGCGCACGGCCGCAGCGTACTCGGCCGCGAGCGGGCTCGGCCCGATGAGCGCTTTCTTGTCCACGTCGCGATCGAACGTCTCGCAGGTGAGCGCCACGCCCTTCTCCCGCCCGTAGGCGCACAGTTCCTTGGTTGAGGTGACGAGCGCCTTCAGCGCCGCGCCGCGGTCCTTTTCGCCGGGATCTTTCCCGGAGAGAAAGGCCATGCGCTTGGCGCCGTACCAGGCGGCCTCGTCGATGCGCGTCTTGAGCACCGTCACGGCCGCCGCGCGCTCCCCTTCATCCAGGCTGTTGGGGTTGAGCTTGCCCATCAGCACTGCCGGCTGCGCCCCGTAGCCCACGCCGATGTGCGAGGTCACGAGCACCTGGCGCGCCGCCTCGCGCTCGGCGGGGTCTTTGATATGAGTGATCTCGATGCCGCCGAAGAAGGTATCGGCCGCGATCTTGGCCATGCTTTCGGCAATCGGCCCCTCACCCGTGATGGTTTTGGGGTAGGCCATGAAGTGCACGATGCTCATGGTGCAGAAGTTATCCCAGTGCTTGTCCATCGGTTGTCCTTTCGAATAGCGCAGCGGCCTTAGCTGGGCGGCGGCACCGGGTTCTCCGGCGGGCGCCCCTCGATGACCGCCATCACGTCTTTCACCACCATCGCCATGCGCAGCAGGGCTTCATCGGTGTGCTTTCGCGCAGCACCTGCTCAAACGGGAGCCGTCGCGCACCCAGGTCCTTTTCCGCCTGCGGGCAGGCCACGATGTCGAAGTAGATGATCGGCATCTCAAGCCCGCGATGGCCCATGGCCGCCACGCGCTGGCCGATCTTGCCGAAGCCGACCAGGCCGAGCGTCTTGCCCTGCACCTCGGTCCCGATCAGCCGGTAGCGCGCGCCAAAGTCACCGGCGCGCGCGGCCTTATCGGCCGCGGCCATGCGCTTGGCGAGCATGATCATCATGCCCAGGCAGTGCTCGGCGACGGACTCGTCGTTGGCGTAGGGCGTGTTGACCACCACAATGCCGCGCTCAGCCGCGGCCGCACGGTCGATGGCCTCCACCCCCACGCCGTGGCGCGCCACCACCTTGAGGCGCGGGGCAGCCTGCATCAGGCGCCGGCTCACCGTGCCGTTAGCGCGGAGGATGATGCCGTCCACATCGGCCACGGCCTGGAGCAGGCTTTCTTCCGCGAGGCTCTCGGCCATGCGCACCTCGGCCCGCTCGCGCAGCCAGGCCACGGCCACGGGGTGCATCTCTTCAAACAAGAGGACAATCGGTTTGCCCATCGAACCGCCCTACTTGTGCACGCACAGGCGCGCGCCGCGCGAGTCGTAGCTCATTTCCTGGTAGACCGTCTTCCACTCCAGGTAGTCGTCGATCGCGAGCGAGCCCTGCTCGCGGCCGATGCCGCTCATTTTCATGCCGCCATAGGGCGCCTGCACGAAGGAGCCGTGGATGTCGTTGATCCATACCGACCCGGCTTCCATGCGCTGCGCCGCCAGGTAGCAGTTGCGCGCATCGCGGCTGAAGAAGTAGGCCGACAGGCCGAAGACCGTATCGTTGGCGTATTCGAAGGCTTGCTCCAGGTCGCCACCCACCTTCATGAAAGCCAGCAGCGGGCCGAAAGTCTCCTCGCGCATGACCTCCATGGTGTGGTTGCAGTCCGCGAGCACCGTCGGGGCGAAGAAGAAGCCGCGGTCGCCGAGGCGCGCACCGCCGCTCATAACCTTGGCGCCTTTCGCCACGGCATCCTTCACCTGGCTCTCGACCCACTCCAACTGCTTGCGGTTGATCAGCGGACCGATATCCACGCCTTCTTTGAACCCGTCGCCGGCGACGATCTTCTTGGCAAACTCGGCCACCATCTTCACCAGGTCGTCGTAGACCTTTTCGTGCACGTAAACCCGATTGACGCGGTTGCACACCTGGCCGCACGAGCGGAAGGCCTGGAAGGTGAGGGCCTCGGCCGCCTTCTCCAGGTCGGCATCCTCCCATACGATGCACGGGCACTGCCCGCCGAGTTCCAAGGTGACGCGCTTGATGCCCTCGGCCGCGGCCTTCATCACCGAGATGCCGCCGGCCACACTGCCCGTGATGGCCGCCTTGCGAACGAGGGGATGGCGCACCAGCGCCTCGCCCACGCTGCTGCCGCCGCCGGTGATCACGTTGAAGACTCCCGGCGGGAAGCCGACTTCGCTGGCAATCTGCGCCACCATGGGCGCGGTGAGCGGCGTATCGGAGGAGGGCTTGGCCACCACCGTACAGCCGGCCGCGAAGGCCGGGCCGATCATGCGGCTCAAGAGGTGCAGCGGGTCGTTCCACGGCGGGATGGCAGCAATCACGCCCATCGGCTGGCGCAGCACGTAAACAAACTTGTCGCGAATGTCGGACTGGATGACCATGCCGTGAATGCGCCGCGCTTCCTGCGCGTAGTATTCGACCACGGTGCAGAAACCGTTGATCTCGCCCTTGGCCTGGGGGAAGGGCTTGCCTTGCTCAGTGGTGAGCACACGCCCGATATCCTCCACCCGCGCACGCACGCTGTTGACGAACTTCTGCATCAGCGCGCCGCGCTCGGCCGCCGGCATATCCCGCCAGATCTTGAAGGCCGCGTGCGATGACTTGACCGCCGCATCGATTTCCTCCGGCGTGGCGACCGGCACACGCCCGACGAGTTCTTCGGTGGACGGGTTGTAGACGTCGATGAACTTGCCCGAACTGCCCTTGGCCGGTTTGCCGTCGATGATCATGGGCGTGACTTCGATCGTTCCGGGTGCCATGTTAGTCTCCTCAGAAGTACAGAGTGGGTATCGAAGGGTGACGCTCAGGCGACCGCCGCTTCGCGCATGGGCCGGAGCCCCTGCGCGGGAAGAGCGCCCAGGGCGCCTGGAGCCCACGCATGGGCCAGTTCGTACGCCAGGACGGGCATGAGCGACTCAGCCAGTTGCCGGAAACTGGAAACGACAATTGCATTGCGGTAAATGCGTTTCACAAAATCGGCGCCGATCCCAATGCCGATGATCGTGACGCCCTGCCCTTCCAGCGAGCGCACCGTGTGGATCAGATGGTCGGCGTCGCCGTTGGGCTGGCCGTCGGAAATCACGATCATCACCCGTGTCCGCTCGCGCCGATCCTGCAAGCGGCGGAAGGCGAACAGCAGGTGTTCCTCATCCCAGTTGTTGTGGCGCGGAGCGATGCCGGTCAGGCGCGCGCGCACGTTGCCGTACGGTTCATCGAATCGTTTGTACAGGCGGTGCTCGAGCGGGCTGCAGCGCGTGGTGCGGTACGCATGAGCCGGCACGAGCCCCAGGCGCATGGCCGCGCGCGCCTCGAATTCGGCCGTGCTGTAGCCGATCATCTCGAACGGCAGGTCCATCTGGCTGAGAGTCTCCCCCAGAAGCAGGGCCGCCTTGCGGGCCACCAGATACTTTTCCTGCCCTTGCATGCTGGCGCTCTCATCGATCAGCAAGCTGAAGGCCGCCGAACGTTCGCGCGTGATCGCGCGCTCGAACAGGCGGTAGTCGGCCAGACGCTGTTTCCACAACTTGGCCGTGCGCAGCGTGCCGCTGCGATAGTGCCCGCCCAAGCGCAGGTACACCTGCTCGAGCAAGAGGTTGCGCATGCGCGCCTGGAGAAAGCCGGCCTCGCGCCGCACCTCGGCCCGCATGGCATGGTAGGCCTGCGGGTCGCCGGCGGGCGGGATGATGATGGTTTGCCGGTCGCTGCGCACGGCGTCGGGGTGCACGTGCTTCGCGCCCAGCCCGCGCTCAAACCAGGGCGCACTGCCGGGCCGGTACCATTCCGGCAGTTCGCGACGCTCGCCGCGCACGCCCACTTCCACGCGCTCGTCGCTCATCTCGATGTCGGGTGGGGCGCCGCGCGCGTCAGCCGCGTCTGCCCCATTCGCCTCGGCTGTGCCGGCCGGGAGCTCCTCAAAGCGAGTCTCGCTCCGACGCGGCTCACGACCTTCGGCCACCATGTGCGCGAGGTGCGGGTAGATCGCGCGCATAGCGCGCAGCGAATCGCGCGGGCTGCTTCCAGCCGCCCCTTCGGCAATGGCCGCGCGGGCGGGCGCAAAGGCCGCCTGCACCTTAGGGTGGAATTGCGCGCTCTCGATATTCCGCCCCACTAGGTAAAGTCCTAGCTCGAGTTGCTGCCCCCAGGCCAGCACGCGCAGGAGTGAGCCGCGCGCGAGGCGCGGCACTCGCGCTTCGAAGACTGCCTGCATGCCGGGCCACCGTTCGCTCATGCGGTTTTCCAGGCGCGCATCTTCAAGCGCGTGCCACAGAGATGGGAAGAGCGGCAGGCTTTCGTCGACGCGCAAGGCTTCACCCGTTGCCTCGCGCAGGTCGTCCAGATAATGGCCGAGGAGGTGCAGCGCGCCCGCCTTGAGCGGCAGCAGGTCGCCCGTCGCAGCCGCCCCGGGCTCGACCTGCATGTGGATGCGGCGCGGACTCAGTCCGTCGCGCTCGGCGAACTCGAGGCGCAGGTCGTAGTCGTGCGCCGTGATCTGCAGCAGCCGTTCCAGGCGGACCCGCCGTGCCTCCTGCCGGAGAGTCTGCGCCTCGGGATCAGAAGTAGTTGTCGACAATGTCTGTTACCGTTTGCGCGTCGAAATCCGTCAGTTTGCTGATCACCGCATAGCGGGCGCTTTCCTTCTCCGGGAAGCGCAGCGCCATGCGCGCCCAGTCGATCACCCGCCGCGTGCTGAACGATCCGAACACTTTCTCGTGGCGGATGGCCGCCCGCACATCGTTGGCGGCACGCACCATGCGCCGCACCATCGCCTCATCCGAGTTGCCGCTCTGCTGCATCACCGCCTGCACTTCCTCGTCCTCGGTCAGGTAGTCCATGCGGATGACGACCGGGAAGCGGTCGAGCAACGCCTCGTTGAGCATCTTGGTGCCGCTGTAGCGTCCCTCTTCGCTGGGATTCATTGAGGCGAAGAGGCGAAAGTCCGGATGCGGCCGCACGATGCGCCCGTCGTACTCCATCAGCACCACCATGCGGTCGTCGTCCAGCAGCGAGTGCAGGCAGAAGGCGATTTCCGGCAGGCACGCGTTGATTTCATCCAGCAGGATCCAGTCGCCGGCCAGCATCGCGTTGACCAAAACACCGTTCACCCAGTAGGTGCCCTGCTCGTTGATGAGCATCTTGCCCAAGAACTCGTCCACGGTTGTGGCGCCGTTCAGGTTCACGCGGCGCAGCCCGTTGCGGGTCTTCCAGGCCAGGTGGCGCACGGCCTGGGTCTTGCCCACTCCCGTCTCGCCGATGAGCAGCGCCGGAAGATTGTTGGCAATGGCGTAGGCCAGCTTCTCGAGGTAGCCCTGGGTGGGAGCGATGTAGATCTGCTCTCCCGGGACGTACTCACTCGGGCTGCCGCGATGGATGGCCAGGTCCACCGCGCCCACGCGTAAGGTCGTGGAAGAGGCAGCCTTGTCGCTGTCGTGCTTGTTGCTCGTTGCCATGGTTCGCCTTTCGCCGAGGGGCGGCGGTGGCCGCCCCCCGGGCAGTTCCATTGCCTGAACGACTGCCTTGCGCCGTGCGTCTACCCGCCACGCGGCGGGAGGCCTTCCAGCGCACGCAGCACCTTCTCGGAGGTGGCCGGCAGGTCGGTGATCCACACCCCGATGGCGTCGTGGATGGCGTTGATGATGGCCGGCGCCTGCGAGTTGGCGGTCATCTCACCGATGCCCTTGGCCCCGTACGGGCCGGTGCGCGATCCCATTTCGACGATCACCGCATCCAGGTCGGGCACGTCCTTGGCGGTGGGGATCATGTACGAGAAGAACCCGGTCGGGTGGTGATCCAGAGTCGGGTAGTACGGGTGCAGCTCTTCCATCAGCGCCGAGCCCAGCCCGCCGGCGGCGCCGCCGTCGATCTGGCCTTCGACCAGCATCGGGTTGATAGCCTTGCCGCAGTCGTAGGCGCTCACCAACTTGAGCACCTTGACCTCGCCCGTGTCCGTGTCGACCTCGACCTCCGCCACGGTGGCGCCGTAGGCCATGTTGTGCAACGGCTCGCCCTCGCCCGTGTCCGGGTCCACCTCGGCTACAGGCCACCCGTAGGCGCCGCGGCCGGCGATGATCTT
>JAPLGX010000158.1 GCA_026389925.1 Chloroflexota bacterium | reverse complement strand
CTGGCTGGCGTTAGCGTCGGTGCTGGTCGTCCCGATCATGTTCGGGTTCGCCGAGTTCGTCGCCCGCTACACGCGCAAGGGGTTTCGCGAGCTACAGAGGGACCTGGGCGAGCTCAACGCCGTGATGGAAGAGTCGATCAGCGGAGAGCGGGTCATCAAGGCCTTCCGCCGCGAGTCGTCGGTGCTCGAGGCGTTTAGCCAGCGCAACGAGCAGGTCTATCGCGCCGGCCTGTACGCCAACACCTACGCCCTGCTTCTGATGCCGCTGACGAACGTGCTCGGCAACTTCTTTGTCATCGTCCTGGCCGGGCTGGGCGGCTGGCTGGCGCTGCGCGGCCTGGTGACGGTGGGCATCATCGCCACCTTCATCAACTACGCGCAGAACTTCGTCAACCCCCTGCGGCAGCTGGCGAACCTGTACAACTCGATCCAGGCCGCCCTGGCGGGCGCCGAGAGAGTATTCGAGATCATTGACACGCCGCCGGAGGTCGAGGATGCGCCCGACGCTCTCCCGTTGGTCATGGTGCGCGGCGACGTGCGCTTCGAGCATGTCGACTTCGAGTACGTCCCGGGGACACCCGTCATTCGCGACATGTCCTTCGAGGCACGACCGGGGCACATTCTGGCGCTCGTCGGACCCACCGGCGCCGGAAAGACAACGCTCATCAACCTGCTCAACCGGTTCTACGAGATCCCCTCGGGCCGGATCACGATCGACGGCAACGACATCTGCCGGATCAGGAGGGCCGACCTGCGCCGCCAGCTGGGCCTCGTCCTGCAGGACACGTTCCTGTTCTCGGACACGGTGATGGACAACATACGCTACGGGCGGCTGGAGGCGACCGACGACGAGGTGATCGAAGCGGCGCGCATGGCCGACGCCGATCACTTCATCCTGCAGCTACCTCAGGGTTATCAGACGATGCTCTCCGAACGGGCGAGCAACCTCAGTCAGGGCCAGCGGCAACTCCTCTCGATCGCCCGTGCTATCCTGGCCAATCCGGGTATCCTGATCCTCGACGAGGCCACGAGCAGCGTCGACACGCGTACCGAGGCGCGCATCCAGAAGTCGTTGCTGCGGCTGATGCAGGGCCGGACGAGCTTCGTCATCGCCCACCGGCTGAGCACGATCCGTGATGCCGACCACGTGTTAGTCATTAACGAGGGCCGCGTCGTCGAAGAGGGCAACCACCCGCAGCTGCTTGACAAGCGCGGCTTCTACCACCACTTGTACATGAGCCAATTCAAGGGTCAGGCCATCTAAAGCTTGATGTGAAACTCAACACCGATGAGGGCCGCAGCAATGGACGCCCTCCTCTACAGACCGGCATCCTGGCCCCAAAACCCATCCGCCCGACATCAATCCTCGAATCGGACCTGCAATCTACTCCATTGATGGGTCTTGACAGTCCATCATTGGATCAATCTCCGCGTCTTCCACCGCCAAGCCGTTTCTCCGACTCGTCCACACTGTAATTCCCTCTCTGCAACAGGCTTTCCTCGACCTCACCCAGCCCTCTCGCCGTTCGGTCGTCCTCGCGACAGCCTTCGACCTCACGCACAGCAAACCGAGCTTATCGTGCCTCATCAGAATCGGATAGGGGCCTAGGCCGCGTGCGATGGACGCAGTGGGCGGCCAGCACAAGCCTCTCGAGGAGCATGGCGAGAAGAGGATCGCGTCGTCGCGTCCAAACGATCGATTGCCCGGTTGTCAGCCCAATGGTCTCCGATTCCTTGGAGCGCCATGGGGTAGGCGAGGCCAGCACCAGCAGCCACAATTAAGAACCGAGGCCCTCGGAGCCTCGGCTCTTCTGTATTAGGCTCGTCTCCTTCTTGTCCCAGGTTCCAATCTTGGGGCGCCCGCCTTCTCGGCCGAAGCCCACCGGCCTCGCGATCCTCCGGCCTCATTTGACTCTGCGAACATCGATATGGTCGGGTGGGGTTTTCGGCCACCACAGCCTGCACCGAAGCCGTCTTGGGGCCGGTTGACTACTTCTCGACCGGCGTGAAGGTGACCTCGAACGTCATCCCCCAGCGCCAACGCGGGTCGGTCTCCGCCGGCGAGATGCGCACCGTGTACAGGACGTCACCGCCCTGCAGCTTGGGCGCGCTCCCGATGTCGGTCACCGTGCCGTTGACGACCTCATCGGGCAGCGCATCGGCCTTGAGCGTCACGGCGTCGCCAAGGCTGATCTTGACCACCTCGAGTTCCGTCAGGTCAGTTGTGTCAATGGTCCAGCTGCTGTTGTCGGCGAGCAGGACGACCCACGTTTCCGGGCCGACGGTCTGTTGGAGCTCGCCCTGGAGGTCGACGACCACGCCGTCGAAGGGAGCCTTGAGGTCGAAGCGGTCAAGTGCCGCCTGGGCAGCTGCGTGCTGGGCCTCGGCGTTCGCCAGCCGGGCCTCGGCGAGGGCGGCCTGGTCCTTGTCCGGGCCGTCCTGGCTGTTCTCGAAGGTTCGGCGCGCTTCGGCTTCCTGGGCCTGGGCAGCGTCACGCGCCGCCCGGACGCTGTCGCGGCGCGCCCGCGCCGCGTCCAAACGCCGAACGGCCTCATTGAGATCCTCACCCGCCTGCTCCAGGCGGTCCTCGGCGTTGGTCCGCGAAGAGTTGTCCTTGGCGAGGTCCTTGTACTTGTCGAACTCCTGCTGCGCGTCCTTCAAGTCCGCGCGGCGGTCCTCCAACGTGGCCTGCGCATCCTCGATGTCTCGATCGAGGGCATCGAGGTCAAGCCGCTCCCAGGCGCGCTGGGCCTCGCCGCGGTTCTTCTGGGCGGCAAGGAAAGTCTGCCAGGCCCGCGCGTGTGCCAGGGCGGCCGTGCGCTTGAGCGACTCGGCGGCCTGCCGTGCGGCGGTGAGTTCGAGTTGCGCGGCGGCGACGGCTGCTTCCGCCTGCTCGCGGTCTCCGAGACGGACCAGGACTTGGCCCTGGGTGACCGGATCACCTTCCTTCACCAGGATCTCGCCGATCCGGCCGCGGGCCTGAAAGCCCAGCGTCTCGGACCGGGCGGGGGCAAGGTGCCCTTCGGCGATGACGCTCGGTGCCGGGGTGGCCGGCACAGCGTCGGCGGACGGGGTGGGCGTGGCGGAGCCGCAGCCTGCCAGCAGGGCAGCCGCCAGCAGCGGAACCAGCAGACGGAGGGTGTTTTTCATCTTGGACTCCATAACCGCGCAGCTCGGATCATGGCTGCACTACTCATAGGCCAGCACTTCGCGGATCGTCAGCCGCGCCGCGCTGCGCGCCGGAAGCACGCTGGCCAGGGCGGAGAGCGCCAGGACGACAAGCAGCCATAGCCCGAAGCCTTCCAGCGTGAACTTGACATCGATGGGCGAGCGGAAGATCGCCAGGCTCAAGATGGACGAGAGCAGGTAGGTGATCGGGAACGAGAGCAGGACGGCCAGGATCCAGGACAGGCCACCGATGACAACACCTTCGACAACGACCAGGCGCAAGATCTCCCGGTCGGTGGCGCCGATGGAGCGCATGATGCCGATCTCGCGCGTGCGTTCGAGCACAT
>JAPLGX010000178.1 GCA_026389925.1 Chloroflexota bacterium | reverse complement strand
AGCCCCTCGATGGCATTATTAAGCAGGCGACTGACACACCGCAGGCCAGCCGTGGCTTAGCCGCCCCGGGGCACCCTGAAGTACCCCAGCTCCTCCAGCCGCCTCTGGGCTTCGGCTCTCTCGCCCTCGGTGAAGAGCGTTTCGTACTCCCGAATGGGATGAACGGGATTGTTGGAGGTTCGAGAGACCCGAGCAGTCGAGGGCGAGAGGTCCGCGCGCACCGTTCGCCGTCAACCCCCCGTGTCTGCGGCGGGAATCTATCGCGATGCCTTGATTGCGACCGATTCGCCGCGTGAGGCAACACGCCACCTAACGCCCACCCTGATCTACCCTCATACCTCGCCGCGCCAGGTCATTCCTCTCCCGCCGCCTCGCGCCTCCGCACCCCCAGGTTACAATAGCCCACTCACGTCAACAGCCTATTCCTCTCCAAGGGTTCGATCGATGACCGAAACCATCATCCAAGTCAGAAACTTCCGCAAGGCCTATGGCACCTTTGTCGCCGTCGACGGGATCTCCTTCGAGGTCGAGCGAGGTGAAATCTTCGGCCTGCTCGGCCCCAACGGCGCCGGCAAGACCTCCACGCTCGAAAGCCTGGAGGGGCTGCGGCGGCCGGACGGAGGGACGCTGCGCATTTCCGGCATCGACCCGAGCCGGCAGGCGCGGCAACTGCGCGCCCTGATCGGCGTCCAGCTTCAGACCTCAGGCCTGCCCGACACGTTCCGGGTGGATGAAGCGATGCGCTTCTTCTGCGCCTACCACGGCGTGGCGCCGCGCGACGACCTGCTCGACCGCGTCGGCCTAGACGACAAGCGCGCGGCCCAGTACCACGAGCTCTCCGGCGGCCAGCAGCGCCGGCTGGCGCTGGCCTTGGCCGTGGCCCACAAGCCGCCGGTGGTCTTCCTGGATGAACCGACGGCCGGCCTGGACGTGGCCTCGCGCGTGATGCTGCACGACCTGATGCGCGAGCTGCAAGCCGGGGGCACGACGATCCTGCTCGCGACGCACGACATGGCCGAGGCGTCCGAGATGGCGACACGCGTGGCGATCCTCTTGCGCGGCAAGATCGCCGCCATCGGCACGCCGATGGAGCTGACCGCCACAGGCGCCGGGCTGACCAAGATCTCGGTGCACACCGAAGGGGACTGCCTGGCCAATCCGGGTGCCTCCTTCCCGGCCGTCCGGCAGGCGCAGCGGCAGGAAGACTACTTCATCTACTTCAGCACCGATATCGGACCGACCATCTCGGCGCTGATCGCCTACATCAACACCCAGGGCGATCCGCTGGTGGACCTGCGCGTCGAGCGCCCGACGCTGGAAGACCGGTTCCTTGAGATCACGACGAAAGGTGCCGCCCGATGAACGCCTTCGCCTATCACTTCTCCTTCGAATTCCGTGTCGGCATCCGCAACAAAGCGTTGATGCTGATGAACTACCTGTTCCCTCTCGGCTGCTACTTCATGTTTGGGGCGCTGATGGGGTCCATCAATCCCGGGTTCCTGCAGACGATCGTTCCGGCGATGTCGATATTCGCTGTGCTGAGTGGGGCGCTGCTGGGGATGCCCGATACGCTGGTGAGCGCGCGCGAGGCCGGAATCTTCCGCTCCTACAAGATCAACGGCGTGCCGGCACTTTCAATCCTGGTCATCCCGGTGCTGACCAGCATGCTGCACGCGCTGCTGGTGACGGTGATCATCGCCCTCACCGCGCCGGCGGTGTTCCACGGCGCGGCGCCGGTAAACTGGGCGGGATTCTTTCTGGTGTTCCTAGTGGCGGCCTTCGCCTCCGCCGGGGTCGGTGCGCTGATCGGGGTAGTCTCCACCAGCACGCGGATGACCGTGCTGTTCTCCCAGTTGGTGTTTCTTCCGTCGATGATCCTCGGTGGGCTGATGCTGCCTTTCAGTCTGCTCCCGCCCGCGTTGGCCAAGGTGGCGTTGGTGCTGCCGACGACTTATGCCATGGACGCGTTCGGGGGTCTGGCGATGGGGCAGGCCTCCGGCATGCATCCCTGGCTGTCGCTCGCAATCTTGGCGGTGGGAGGCCTGATGGCCTTCGGCCTGGCCGTCTTTCTTTTCAGCTGGGACAGCAAGAACGCCACCCGGCGGGCGCATCCGGCACTGGCCGCGCTGGCCTGGACACCCTATCTGGTGGGATTGCTTCTGTCGCTGTAGCGAACCGGCTCGTGCCGGTGACATCACATGCAGTAGTAACGGGTGGTCCTTGGGGACCACCCGTTGCGTTCTCCCATCCAGCCCTGTTCCTGCCCTGCGGTCTCCGCAAGCGCCTGGGCTTTGGATGCGGCAAAGCTTCAGCCCGGCCTGACCTTCACCACGTGGGTCGGCCGCTCCCCGCCATGCCGGTACACGAGCAATTGCTCGGCGGTCCGCACTTCGAACGTGCCATCCGTGACTTCCACCCGCGCGCCGTGCGGGTAGTGCAGCCGCGGGAGGAAGATCTCCGTCGGCGCGGTCGCGCGCTGGTCATGACGGAATTCGAGGACGAACTCGCGCGCCCGCAGGTCGAAGCTCATCCGCAGCAGCTCACCCGCCACAGCGCGCGCGTACGGCCGCACCACTGCCTCGAGCGCGCGACCACCCGAGTCGGGGTTGCCCGGGTCGCGTTGCTGGTCGCGGCTGAAGAGCGAGAGGTCCTCATCCTGGTCGCCGCGCGCGTTGGTGTTATCGGCTGTGTAGTTCCACAGCGTCCCCGAGAGCAGGTTGGCCTCCAGCGCGCAGAAGGTGCGGTCGAGCGCCGCACGCTGCGCGCGGAAATCGCCCGTGCGATAGGCGCGCTTGGCGCCCATGTCGAACGGGATGCCAAATTCGCCGATCAGCACCGGGACGCCGCCCAGGTTCTCCTGCGCGATGCGCGTGAGGCGTGCAAGCTGGGCTTCAAACGAGCGCTGCACCGCGCCACGCCCGAAGACGACTTTGCCCGTGAACATGTCCGCACCCAGATGTGGCGAGTAGCTCTTGGTGTACAGGACGTAGCCGTCGTACCAGTGCGGCGCATACACGATGCCCCGCGCGTCTTCCGCGCCCCAATCCAGTCTCGGTAGGACCGGGTCGCTTTCGACAGACACGAGCGTCCCCGGGTGCGCCGCGCGAATCTCGCGCGCAAAGCGGTTGGCGAACGGTTTGTAGTAGTCGCGCGCGAAGTCGACTTGGCGACCGTCCACCACGGTGAAGTGGTCCGTCCGCACGAGAAGCGGCTCACCCTGCGCGTCCAGATCCCACACGCCGTTCGTGCGCCAGATGCATTCGCGATCCTTTGCCCACGCGCGCAGCCGGCGCGGGTTGAGGAGATCACGCCCGCGCCGCTTCGGGCCAAGCAGCGTCGTCTCCCAGCGCTCGACCCTCTGGGGGTAACCAGCGCCAAGCAGCATCGACTGGAGCGGCGTGGGGCAATGCCCGGCGCGCAGCTCGCCGCCCGGCGCGGTCAGGTCGCGCCAGCCGATCCAGCCGCAGGAGGGCTCGTTGAGCGTGTCGTAGCCCACTACGTTGGGCAGGTCGCGCAGGCGCAGCGCCACCTGGCGCACGGCTTCAATGTAGTGGCACTGAAGATACTCCTGCGCCGGCTCGCCTTCGATGCGCGTGGTCGGCGCGAAGTCGTCCCCTCCGAAGAAGAGGGTGAACATCGTAGCGCACGCGAGTTTGGTCGCGTTGGTCGGCCAAATCATGCGCGGGAAGGGGTCGCCGTGCATCTGATGGACAATGGCGGCGCCGGTCTCGTGGAGGTTCGCCAGGTCGAACCCGACCGCCTCGAGCGTCCAGCCCGGCGCGCCATCGCCGCCAGAGAAGCGCGACCAGACATCCTGGTGCGGATCAATGAACATGCTCAGCCCGTGCTGGCCGGCCTTCTCGACGACGGCGCGGACGTAGTCGAGATAGGCTTCGTCATATTGGCCGGGGCCGGCGTGCTCGATCGCCTCCCAGGTGACGAGGAGACGCAGGGTGTTGAACCCCCAGTGGGCGATACGGCTCAGATGCTCGTCGGCCTCGGCGAGGGGGAAG
>JAPLGX010000180.1 GCA_026389925.1 Chloroflexota bacterium | reverse complement strand
GGTCCATCGTCTCGCGCATGCCGGTCATCTCGCGCAGCGGGTCCCAACGAATGATGCGGGTCATGATTCGCCTCCTTGTGAATCGCGTAGCGCTCGTGCCGTACTGCACCCCGCATTCTAGGCCGGCGGCATAAGAATCTCGCAAGGCTAAGCTTAAAGGGAAATCAAATCGGCCGGCCTGCGGGCCGGCCGCGGCGAGCCTGTCGTCCGCGGAATTCAGCCGGGGAATAGGCGCGCCATTAGTTCGGGGGCGTAGCGTGCGGTGAGCGCGCTCGAGAGTCCGTTTTCCTTGCAGATTTCCGCGTACAGGTGGGCCGAGGGGCGGGGGGTGCGGGCCTGCGTCTCTGGGTCGAGCGCCCACAGCCCGAAGCGTTGGGTCCAGCCGCGCTCCCATTCGAAGTTGTCGACCAGCGTCCAGTGGTAGTAGCCCCTCACCGGCCAGGCGAAGTTGACCGCATGCCACAGCTGGTGCAGGTGCTGCAGCAGGTAGCGCGGGCGCAGCTGGTCTGCGGCGTCCTCCACTCCGTTTTCGGTGATATAGATTGGCAGGCCGAGGCGGTGCGCCCAGCGCAGTGCGGCAAAGAGCCCTTCTGGCTCGTTGGCAATGAAACCGGCCGGGCTGACCTCTGCGCCGGGGGCAAAGAAGTGCCTGCCAAAAGGCTGCCCTGGCAGGCGCAGGTCGAAGCGCACCCGATCGCGCGTGTAATAGTTGAGGCCGAGGAAGTCGAGGGTACCCGCCAGAGCGCGCTCGCGCCCGCGCCCCAAGGGGAAGCGCAGGCGCCCGTCGCGCAGGGGCAGGACGAAGGATTCGTTGAAGACGCGCGACTGCCAGCGGGAAGCCGCGCCATCGAGCGGCGAAGGGGTGGCGGGCTGCATGCCGCGGATGTGCTGGGCGATGCCCACCTCCGCCGCGGGCTGAATATCATGAATGGCATGGTAGCTGGCCCCATGCGCCAGCAGCATGTTGTGCATGACCCGAAACGTGGCGCGGATGTCGCGCCGCCCGGGGGGGAAGGCACCGGCGGTGTAGGCCGAGTACGCGTACCCGTTGGGCTCGTTGATCGTGCACCACATATCGACCAGGTCGTGCAGGGCCTCGACCACCTTGCGCGTGAAGTGCTCGAAGCGCCCGATGACACTCTCGCTCTCCCAGCCGCCCTGTTCGACCAGCCACAGGGGGTTGGTGAAGTGATGCAGGGTGACCATCGGGCGCAGTCCACGCTGATGCAGGCCGCGCAACATCTCGCGGTAATGCGCGAGCGCCGCCTCATCCCATATTCCGGGGCGGGGCTCGATGCGGCTCCATTCGACCGAGAGGCGATGCGCGTTCTGCCCGGCCTCGGCCGCGCGGTCGAAATCCTCGCGCCAGCGGCCGCCCCACCAGTCGCAGGCCAGCCCGGAGCGATCGCCGCGCTGGATGCGCCCGGGCTCAAGCTCCCACTGCCACCAGTCGTTGCCCGTATTGTTGCCCTCCACCTGGTGGGCTGCGGTGGCCGTGCCCCACAGGAAGTTTGGCGGAAAGTGGAATGCGGCTTCAGCCATCGGCGGCTCCTTGGGTTTGGGGGCTTGTCAAGGCGGCCATCGCCGGCGGGCGTAAGGTGCCGGTGCACACGAATTCACGCTGCCCGCTGTCGCTGAAGCCAACCGATTCGGCCAGGCGCTGCGAGGCCGGGCTGGTTTCGTCGGCGGCATACAAGGGGGTGCAACCAGCCTCCAGCAGTTCCTGGCACAGTGCTGCCACAACCGAACGGCCGTGACCGCGTTCGCGCAGCGCCGGGTCGGTGTGAACGAAGACCTCGGCGAAAGCCGGCGAACGCCAGTTCAGGCCGGCCGCGGCCAGCAAGCGCTCGCCCAGGCGGATCTCGTAGCGCGGCAGGCCGTCGGGAGAAGTGCTGCGCGTGACCAGGATGTTGACCACGGGAGAGAACGATTCGCGCCGCAGCACATACAGTCGCAGGCGGGTCTGGGTGGCCCAGTCGACCAGTGCCCGGGCCCAGGAGGCGTTGACCATCGGGAGTGAGATGTACAACGGCTGCCCCGGGGCGAGCGCGGCCTGCACCAACGCGGTCAAGGTGGGGAAATCTGGAGCGCGCCCGGTGACGAGGGGGCGGAAGAGATCCTGCCCGGTCTGGGCGCGGGCGAGAAAGCCCAGCAGCCCGCCCTCCGGTGAAAGGGCGCCGCTCAGTTGGACACGCGAGGCGGCGTGATGCAGCGCGTAGTAGCAGGCCAGGGCGTCGCCCACGTCGCGCTCATCGAGCAGACGCAGCAGGCGGGTGCGCTCATCGGCAGCCAGCGCAACGATCTTCACGCCGCCAGCCTCGCCTCCCAATCCGCCAGGCGCGGGTGGCCGGCATACACCCCGCGGTAGGCAGGCGGCAGGAGCGCAGCGATGGCGCACATGATGTCCTCGGTGGAGCGGTTGAGCTCTTCGCCGCGCGTGTGGGGCGCGGCCGGCAGGCTGAAGGGTTTGCCGATGCGCAGGAAGACCTTCGCCCGCCGCAGGCGCGGCAGCAATCGCGGAATGGTCTCGGTGCCCCACACGGCGACCGGCAATATGGGCACGCCCGTGCGCGCGGCGAAGAACGACACGCCGTCACGGGCCTCGATCAGCGCGTGGGTCGACTGGCTGCGCGTGCCCTCCGGCGACATGCCCAGCACGCCACCGCCACGCAAGTGAGCCAGCGCTTGTTTGACCGCGCCCAGGTCGGCCTCGTTCTGTCGAACCCAGATGCAACCGGCGGCCTCCGCCAGCACCCGCAGCAGCCAGACCTTGTGGTACTTGCGCGCGATGAAGACGACGATCTTGCGCCGCACGCCGATGAAGATCAGCGGCAGGTCGAAGCGGCTGAGATGGTTGGTGACCAAGAGGAATGCGCCGCTCGGCGGGACGTGGTTCTGCCCCTGGATCTGCACGCGCGTGCAGATCCGCATCAGCACACCGACGATTGCCCGCAGGAATTCGTACATCGCCCGATCCGCCGAACAGGAATAAGAGACGTGCGTGTTGCCTTAAGGGCGCGCCTCGAGCAGGACCTCGTGGCGGGCCACCGGATCGCTCAGGGAAAAAGCGCGCAACTCGAGGTCGTGCACCTGGCCGATGGCCCACTCGCCGGGGAGGTCTTGCGTGCGCCAGCCGACGACCTGGCCCTGGCTATTGTAAAGCAGGAGCAGCGCGCGCACCGCAGAGGCCGGGCCGGCCGCCTGGGGCGCCACCCGCGCGCGCACGCGGACCTCCAACCCGCCTTCGAGCGGAGCCGCCACGGCCTGCATGACCTCGATGGAGGGCAGGGAGTCTGCCGGCTGGGCGACGGCCACGGCGCGCACCAGGCGGGCCTCGGCTCGCGGCCTGCCGGCTGAGAGGCTGCCAACGAGCAGGCCCACCGGCAGTGTGCCTCCGGGCGCGAGTCGCGCGAGGGGCGGTGTCACTCCTTGAAGTATCAGCAGTTTGCCCTGCGCGTCATAGACGCTGAATTCGACCAGCAGGCTTTCGACGGGCGCCCCGCCCGGATTGTGAACCTGGCTGACGCACCAGGCCGCCCCCCCGAGTTGCAGGTAGCAGCGCGGCGGGTCGAGCTCGAGCGGGTAAGGCGTCGCAGCCGGCGCCTCGGGCGTGGCAGCCAAAGCCAAGGGGATGGTTAACGTCTGGCCGATGGAGAGGAATCGCTCGTTGAACCGAGGGTTGGCCGCGAGTAGATCCTCCAGGCTCACCCCAAAGCGAACCGCGATGCCGATCAGCGTGTCGCTTTCGCGCACGGCGTAAGTGAAGGGTGTTGGGCTGGGCAGGGGCGGGGTGGAGGTGGCCGGGGAGGCGGGCGCGGCCGTGGGCGTCGCGCTTGGGGTGGGGGTCATCCAAACCGCCAGAGTGGCAGTTGACCCGGTCGCCGGGACCTCTCGGGCGCAGCCGGCGAGGAGAATCCCCAGCCCAAACCCGCACAAGGCCAACTGGCCGCGGGCACGTCCGGCGCCGGGCCGGCTGGGAAAAGCGCGGGGATCCGGCTGCAGGCATGAGGAATCCGCGAGAAGGTGCCTGGATGTACGCCGTCCGTCTTTCGAATTCGGAAGCATGCAGGGAATTATACCTGTGGAGGTTCCACGGCCGAAGCCGGCGGCGGCCGCTCTTGACACAACGAGACGAGTTGCGTATACTGAACGCGGTTAGCACTCCGCCAAGCAGAGTGCTAAATGCTGCAACACCCCAACCAATCCTAGTACGGAGGTGCACCAATGGCAATGAACCTCAAGCCGCTGGGTGACCGAGTGGTCATTGAACCGCTTGAGCAAGAAGAGGTCACGGCGTCCGGCATCGTTCTGCCTGAGACGGCCAAGGAGAAGCCGCAAAAGGGCAAGATCCTGGCGGTCGGCCCGGGCGCGCGCGATGAGGACGGCAAGCGCATCGCCATGGACGTCAAGGCGGGCGACACCGTGCTGTTCGCCAAGTATGCCGGCACCGAGATCAAGATCGAGAGCAAGAAGGTGTTGATCCTCAAGGAAACCGACATCCTGGCCATCGTTGTGGGCTGAGGCCCGCGAGCGGAACCTCACTCATCACATTTCATCTACTCGAAAGAGGAGAAGGAGAATAAACCATGGGTGCTAAGCAACTTGTCTTTGGGGAAGACGCCCGTCGGCGCCTGAAGGACGGGGTCGATCTTATTGCGCAAGCCGTTGCCACCACGCTCGGACCGAAGGGCCGCAATGTGGCCCTCGACAAGAAATTCGGCGCGCCGACCATCACTCACGACGGCGTGACGGTGGCCAAAGAAATCGAACTGGAAGACCCGTACGAAAACATGGGTGCGCAGCTCCTCAAGGAAGCGGCCACCAAGACCAACGACATTGCCGGCGACGGCACCACGACCTCGACCGTGCTCGCGCACGCCATTGTCACCGAGGGCCTGAAGAACGTGGCGGCCGGCGCCAACCCGATGCTGCTCAAGGTGGGCATCGAGCGCGGCACGCAGGCGGCCGTGGAAGCCCTGCGCAAGATGTCGACCAAGATCGAGACCAAGGAAGAGATCGCGAATGTCGCGGCCATTTCCGCCGCCGACCGCGAGATCGGCAACCTGATCGCCGAAGTGATGGACAAGGTGGGCAAAGACGGCGTGATCACGGTTGAGGAATCGAAGGGCCTCGAGTTCGAGAAGGAATACGTCGAAGGCATGCAGTTCGACCGCGGCTACATCTCGGCCTATTTCGTCACCACGCCCGAGGCGATGGAAGCGGTGATCACCGAACCCTACGTCCTGATCCACGACAAGAAGATCTCGGCCGCCACGGATATCGTGCCGGTGCTGGAGAAGCTCGTGCAGACGGGCAAGCGCGACCTGCTGGTCATCGCCGAGGACGTGGACGGCGAGGCGTTGGCGACGCTGGTCTTGAACAAGCTGCGCGGCATGCTCAACGTGCTGGCGGTCAAGGCCCCCGGCTTTGGCGATCGGCGCAAGGCCATGCTGCAGGACATTGCCGTTCTCACCGGCGGCACGGTCATCACCGAGGAACTGGGCAAGAAGCTCGAAAGCACCACCCTCGCGGACATGGGCCGCGCCGACAAGGTGGTGGCGACCAAGGACGACACGACCATCGTGGCCGGCAAGGGCGACCCCAAGAAGATCAAAGGCCGCATTGAAGAGATCAAGGTCGAGATCGACAAGTCGACCTCCGACTACGACAAGGAGAAGCTCCAGGAACGCCTGGCCAAGCTTTCCGGCGGCGTGGCGGTGATCAAGGTGGGCGCGGCCACCGAGACCGAGCTCAAGGAAAAGAAGCACCGCGTCGAGGACGCACTCTCGGCGACGCGTGCTGCCGTGGAAGAAGGCATCGTCCCGGTCGGCGGGGTGGCGCTCATTAATGCCATGGCCGCTCTCGACAAGGTGAAGATGGACGGCGAAGATGAGACCATCGGCGTGGCCATCGTGCGCAAGTCGCTCGAGGTGCCGATGCGCCGCATCGCCTCCAACGCCGGCAAGGACGGCGCGGTGATCGTCGAAGGCGTGCGCCGCAAGCAGCAAGAAGACAAGAACAAGAGCATCGGCTACGACGTGCTCAAAGAAGCCTACGTGGATATGGTGGCCACCGGCATCATCGACCCGGCCAAGGTCACGCGCGGGGCGCTTGAGAACGCGGCCTCCATCGCGGCCATGATCCTGACCACCGAGGCTTTGGTGACCGACAAGCCGGAGAAGGACAGGCCGGCCGCCGGGCCGCAGATGCCCGAGTACTAGATCTCAACGAGTCACGCACAGAAGCAAACATCCCGCGGCCTTGGGCCGCGGGATGTTTTTGTTACGGGAATGAGAGCCGCCTCACGGCGCACGGGTGGAGGTGGGCCCGGTGGTCGGCGTGCGGGTCGCGGTGGCGATCGGGCTGGGCGTGCCCGTGACCACGGTCGGCGTCGGTGTGGCGATGCCGTAGCGCACCTTGAGGTAGGTGCCGGGATAAATCGTGTTGGCATCGGTGATCTTGTTCAGGCGCTGAATGTCCTCGGCCGTCGAGCGGAACTTGGAGGCAATGGTCTGCAGCGAGTCGCCCTCCAGCACGAGGTAAGTGATCGTGTCGCCCGCTTTGAGGTTGGTGGGCAGCGGGGTGGGGGTGATCGTGGCGCCTGGGGCGGGGATCTCGATCTTCTGCCCGATGAAGATCATGCTTGGATCGGTCAGGGTGGGGTTGGCGGCCATGATGGCCACCACACTCACGCCGAACTTCTCGGCGATGGTGGCCAGCACGTCGCCCGCCTGAACGATGTAGCTGGTCGGCCCAGAAGGCGTTTCGGTGGGCGGCGTGGGCGTGATGCTGGGCGTGGGCGTGATGGTCGGCGTCTGGCTGGGGGTGAAGGTGGCGGTGGGTGTGGGTGCGGCCGTCGAGAGGAACGGCAGGCGGATCTGCACCGGGCCGCCGACCCAGACGATGATCAACACGATTCCCACCAGGGCCAGGACAGCTGCGACCGCACCGATGAGGATGTTGCCGATTCGCTCGCGGCGCCGGCGATAGCTTTCGATGGTGTGACCGATATCGTGATCCATCGGGTTGGACATGCATGCCTCCCCCGCGAGGCGAGTGCCCCTGCGCTCATCTCGCCGCGCACGGCATTGCGCCCCGCGAAGCTCAATTCTACCCTGAACTTGTGACGGGCAGGCTGCACCTCAGCGGGCTGCGGCGCGGGCGAGGTGATCCAAGGCATGCCGCAGCGCCGCCCGCGTCTCGGCGTCCGTTTCGGCCTCCAGCGCCTCGCCCACCATGCGCCCGGCCGAGGTCCCGCCGATCTGGCCAAGCGCCCATGCGGCGTGGCGCCGCAGCAGCGGGTCGGCATCCGCCAGCGCCCGCTCCAGCGCCTGCAGCGCCTCGGGTCGGCCCGTATTCCCCAGGGCGATGATCAGGTTGCGCATCCATCCGGCGCGCTTGGCGCGGCGCAGCGGGCTGCGGCGAAATCGGGCGGCCAGGGCCGCTTCGTCGGCCAAAAGCTCCGCGCGCAGATCTCGCAGCGGGAAGTGCCGGCGTGCGGCAAGCGGGGAGGAGGGCGCGGGTCCTGCGAAGCGCACATTCCATGGACACACCTCCTGGCAGATGTCGCAGCCGAAGGCCCAGCGCCCTATCCCATGGCGCAACGCCTCAGGGATATCACCGCGGTTCTCGATGGTGAGATACGAGATGCAGCGCGTTGCATCCAGGGTGCGGTCCGGGAGGAGGCATGCGGTGGGGCATGCATCGAGGCAGCGCCGGCAGGACCCGCAGCGATTGGATTCGAACGGCGGGTCGGGCGGCAGGTCGAGGCTGATCAGGAGTTCAGCCAGCACAAAGTACGACCCGCGCTGCGGCGAGATGAGCATGCCGTTCTTGCCAATCCACCCCAGCCCGGCGCGCTGGCCGATCTCCCGTTCGAGGAGAGGCGCCGTATCGCTGACGGCACGCCACTCGAGGGGCGCATCGACCTGGGCGGTGATAGATTCGGCCAGCCTGCGTGCCATTGCCGGCAGGAGGTCGTGATAGTCGTCGCCGAGAGCATACGCCGCCACGCGCCCGCCCAGCGGGTCATCCGTTGGCGGAAGCGGCGGAGCGTACAGACAACCCAGAACGATGATTGTCTGGCACGCAGGCATCAGCCGGCGCGGATCGGCGCGCGTCCTGCGCGCGCGCTCGGTGGCGAGGTACGCCATCGCGCCGTGCCGTCCGGCCGTAAGCCATGCCTCGTACGTGGCCCGGTGAGCCGGAGGATCGCACGTGGTGAAGCCGCACAGCCCAAAGCCGAGCTGCTTTGCCTGCGCGCGAATGGTTTCCTTCAGGATGTGGGGCGAGGGCTTTCCCATTGGCGTCCGCGCGCCAGGCCAGGAGCGCCGTGGTGATCTCGGTCGCGACCTGGACCAGGCGCGGGCTTCCATTCTAATGCCGGCCGCGACACCCGCGCCCTCGCCGCCGGGCCGGGCGCTATGATGCCCACACCATGGATGAATTCATTCGCCTCGAGAACTTGAGCAAGGTCTACCTGCAAGGAGAACAGGAGCGCAGCGTGCTGCACGCTGCGAGGCTTGACGGTGGGCGCCGGTGAATTCGTTTCCGTGCGCGGGCGCTCAGGCAGCGGCAAATCCACGCTGCTCAATCTCCTGGCCGGCCTGGAACCGGCCCACCCAGGGGGAGATCTTCATCGGCGGCGTGTGCCTGAGCCGACTGACGCCGTCGCAGCTCACGCGCTTTCGGCGCGACACCCTCGGCTTCGTCTTCCAGTTCTTCAATCTCATCCCCACCCTGACGGTCCTGGAGAACGTCCTCCTGAGGACGATGGACCCCACCCCGAGTACCAGACCGAATGGTGGTACTCCACAGGCAACCTGGAGACGAGCGAAGGCGCTCGGCTGGGCTGTCAGTTGACCTTCTTCCGTCGCGGGCTCAACCCGCAGGCGGCCTCGCGCGCGGCGCGCTCGGCTTGGCCAGCGCGAGCTGAAATCCTTTTCGCG
>JAPLGX010000496.1 GCA_026389925.1 Chloroflexota bacterium | reverse complement strand
GACCGTGCGCGGCGTGCCTCCTGCCCGCGGCCAGAGCACCCACGCCGTGGCCAGCACCGCGGCCAGGGTGCCCGCCCCACCGAGGGTGACCCACCAACGATTCATGTGGGGAACAACCGACCTTCCCGGGGACGAAAACGGACAGGGGGCATACACTCTATTGTAGTCTGCCTGTGGCGCGATCCAGAAGCGCGGCTGCCATGACCAGCTGGCGTGCGCGGGGTTGTCACGCATGAGGAGGGCGAGGCGGCCAATTTGCCTCCTAACGGTTGGACGGCGCGTCTTGGCCTTCGGCATGCGGCCGCCGACCGGCGCGATCTGACATGGGCCTCATGCGGCAGGCATGTGCCGGCACCTGAGGAGGGGGCTACTTCGGGGCGAGGGGGTTATCTCATCTCGAAACGGGAGAGAGCCTCGAGCGGAGGTCTGAAGCCGCTACTGGCTACGTGCGTGGCGAGGCGCGCGGGAAAATGGTTGTAGGTTCACGGTTCCAAGGCGAGCAGATGGCGGCCTGCCGATAGACGCACGCTTACCATGTCGCCCGACTGGGAGAAGTCGAGCGCGGCGTGCCGCTGCTGGCCAGGGCACTCACTTGCGTTGGCAGAAGCACGCGACCGCGGCCGGGGAGGTGTCCAGGCGGCATCAATTCGCCGCCACCACTCTTCTGGATGCCTCGGCCTTCCGGGCCGCGCGTGCCGCGCGAAGGTATACCCAGGTCAGCACGCCAAGCGGCAGCAGCACCACGCCGTTCCAGGCCAGGGTTGTGCCGATCAGGCTGGGCAGATATCCGAGGAAGGCGAGCGCGAGGAGCGGCCACGGCAACGGGAATACGAGCAAGAGCAGCGTGCTGTAGTACGGCATGTAAGGCGAGACGAGCATGGCCGTCGCGGCGAGGGCCAGCAGCCGCTGCGGGCGGTCGAGCGGCACAAGAAGCGCGGGGACGAAGAGAGGCAGGGCGATCAGTCCGAGCGTGGCGTTCCACGGGCGGTAGCTTGCGCTCTGGCTGAAGGGCAGCAGGCGCTCGGCAAGCAGCGCGGGCCAGTTGCCCCACACGGCCAGGCTGAGTGCCACCAGCGCGGCCGCCGCAGCCAGCGACTTGAGGCGGGAGCCCGAGCTCCACCACCACAAAGCAATGACCGGGACGGCCACGACGTGCGGTTTGACCGCCGCCAGCACGAGCCCCACGGCGAGCAGCCGCCAGGAGCGGCGCGTGTGGCCGAGAACGGCCAATGACAACGCGAGCAGGGTCAGCGCGTCGATCTGTCCCCACCATAGCACCCAGGACATTTGCGCCGAGAGAAGAACAACGAGCGGCTTGCCGCCCAGGGTGCGCGCGGCAAACCAGCCTGCGGTCAGGGTCAGGCCGAGCAACAGGAGGTAGCCCCAGCGCCCGGGAAGCACGGCCAAGGGCGTGACGAGAAGGGCAAGCCATGGCGGCGAATACATGCCGCGGGCCAGGTTGTAGTCCGCCAGATGCAGGGCGAAGGCGCGGTAGCCGAGGAAGTCCTCACCCGGGCCAAGTACGGCGTAGACCAGCCACAGGGCGAGAGCCAGCGAGGCGAGCAGCAGAGAACGAGGCAGTGCGCGCACGGCCTGTACCAGTCCCCCGTGGGCCGATTAAGCGTGGATCACGCGGCGAGCTTTCTTCTATTGTATCCCCGGACGGCGCGCACGGCCGCGACCGCAGATCACCTCGCGGTTTGCGCTTCCCACTCCTCGCGCAAAATCCCCATCACGACCAGGTCCCACACTTCGTGGCCCACGCGCTGGGCCTGGCGCAGCACGCCCTCGCGCGCGAAACCCGCCCGCTCGTAGCAACGGATGGCCGGCGTGTTGAAGGCGTACACGCGCAGTTCGATGCGCCGCAATCCCATCTCGCCGAAGCCGATCTTGAGCAGGCAGCCGATCATCGGCGTGCACACCCCGCGGCGGCGCGCGGCCGGGAACACCAGAACCCGGCACACCGCCGCACTCGCGTTCTGCATGTCGACGAGCCCCAGCTCGACGTGCCCCACCGCCTCGCCCTGCGCGTCGCAGGCCGTGTAGATGCGCGCGCGGGCATGCCAACCCACGGCCGTCGCGAGGTAATCGGCCAGTTGCGCGTCGCTCAGCGGGAAGGTGAACTGGGATGGCCCGCCCCATTGCACCATCAGCCGGGGCGACTCAATCGCTTGGATCAGGCGCGGGAAGTCTGCGGGCGTGAATGCTCGAAGTTGGATCACCCTCGCTCCTTGAGCCCGGATGAAGTCCTGCCGCCCTGGAGCCGCCGCTCCCGCCGCGAGATGTGCCTAGCCCTTCTTGAACAGCGGGATGAGGAAGAACACCCAACCCAAGAAGAACAACCCGCTGGCGATGGTCGATATTGCATCCCGCG
>JAPLGX010000205.1 GCA_026389925.1 Chloroflexota bacterium | reverse complement strand
GGAGGGCAAGGTCGGCGCGAACGAGGAAGCGGGTTTCGTCATCCTGGGCGGCAAAGCGACGATCGCGGTAAGCGGCAAGAGCCAGGCCACCTACGAGAACCTGGGCGGGCGTAACGACATGTTTTCGGGGCTGCCGACCACGGTGTATGCCCCGCGCGGAAGTTCGGTATCGGTGAAGGCGACCAGCAAGCTCGAGATCGCCATTGCCAAGGCGCCGTGCGACGTGGACCTGCCGGTGCGCCTGGTGAAGCCGGAAGAGGTCAAGGTGGTCTCGGCCGGCATGGCCAACTGGCGGCGCGACGTGCGGATGCTCATCCCGCCCGGGTCGCCTATCAGCCGCCGCATGATCATCGGCGAAACAATTAACCCGCCCGGCAACTGGTCGGGCATCCCGCCGCACAAACACGACACGATGAGTGCAGTTGAGAACATCCTCGAGGAGTGGTACTTGTTCAAGATCAACCCGGCCGGCGGCTACGGCATCCAGATCATGGATCACGGCGGCGAGGAGCGCGCGCACATCATTCACAACGACGATGTGGCGGTGCTCCTGGGCGGATACCACCCGACCGCAGCGGCGCCGGGCGTGACGGTGGGGTACCTGTGGGTGCTCTCGGGCGATGACAAGGCCTACAACATCACCACCGACCCGCGCTTCGGGTGGGTGCCGGCGGCCGAAGCGGTATTGCGCGAACTTAAACACTAGGCAGGAGACCCTATCCATGTCGAAGACCCCCTCTGGAATCATCCCCGCCATGGTGACACCGCTCACGGCGGAGGACAAGATCAATGAAAAGGCGCTGCGCGGCCTGACGAATTACTTGATCGGAGGCGGCGTGCACGGCGTGTTCGCCACCGGCAGCCAGGGCGAATTCTGGGCGCTCACTCCCGATGAAAAGCAGCGCGTGTGGGAGGTCGTGGTGGATGAGACGCGCGGGCGCGTGCCGGTGTACGCTGGCACGGTGGGCGTGACCACCCGCGAGACGATCGCCCTGACGCGGCTGGCCGAGAAGTGCAAGGTGGACGCCGTTTCGATCCTCACCCCGTACTTCATTTCCCCCACCGACGACCAACTCTTCGATCACTACAAGGCCGTGGCCGAGGCGACGAGCCTGCCGATCCTGCTCTACACCAACCCGGCGCGCACCAACGTCAAGCTCTCGCCGGCGCTGGTGGCACGCCTCGCGCAGGTGCCCAACATCGTGGGCATCAAGGACTCGAGCGGGGATCTCGAGCTCTCGGCCGAGTACATGCGCGTTGCTCCGCCGCCTTTCAATGTGCTCATGGGGCGAGATACGCTGATCTACGGCGGGCTGCTGTACGGCGCCACGGGCGCCATCGCCGCCACGGGCAACGTCGCCCCGGCGCTGGTGGCCTCGATCTACGATAAGTTCAAGGCCGGCGACCTGGCCGGTGCGCGCAAGGCGCAGGCCGACCTCGCGCCGCTGCGCCTGGCCTTTGCCTGGGGCACCTTCCCGGTGGTGATCAAGGAAGCCCTCAACCTGATGGGCATGGACGCTGGCCCGGCGCGAGCGCCGGTGGGCCCGCTCACCACGGAGCAGCGTGATCGTCTTAAGGGTGTGCTCAAAGAGATGAAGATCATTCAGTAGAGCGTTGGGCCGTAGGGCCAGGAGGGGCAGCATGAAGGGCACGATGCGCGCCGTCCGCAAGATCCGCCTCGAACCGGGGTTCGACCTGGTGAAGGTGGAGATCCCGCAGATACAACCGAACGAAGTGCTGGTGAAGATCGCCGCCACCGCCTTGTGCGGGTCCGACGTCCACTTCTACACCTGGGATGAATTCGCGCAGAAGCGCATCAAGCCGCCGGTGACCATCGGCCACGAATTCTGCGGCGAGGTGGTGGAGGTGGGCAATGCGGTGCGCGAGTACAAGCTGGGCGACTACGTCACCGCCGACAGCCACATCGTGTGCGGGACGTGCGACGTGTGCAAGCTGGGGCTGCAGCACATCTGCCAGAACCTGAAGATCTTCGGCAATGACGTGGAAGGCAGCTACGCCGAGTACATCGCCGTGCCGGAGACCTCGCTGTGGCGGCTGAGCCGCGATGTGCCGACAGCCGTGGGCGCGGTGATGGAGCCGCTGGGCGGCGCCACGCAGGCCGTGCTCATCGAGCCGGTGACCGCCAAGTCGGTGGTCATTTTCGGCGACGGGCCGATCGCGCTGTTCGGGGCGGGGGTGGCGGCGGCGGCCGGTGCGCGCAAGGTGTATTTGGTGGGCATGGTGGCCTCACGGCTGGAGATCGCGCGGCGCATGGGGGCCAACGTCACCTTCAACATCAACGACCCGCTCGACCCGGTCAAGGCCATCCTCGAGGATACCCACGGCATCGGTGCGGACGTGGTGGTGGAGATGGCCGGCGCGCCGCAGTCGATGAAGAACGCCTTTGCCGTGGTGCGCAAGGGCGGGCGCGTGACCACGTTCGGGCTCACGCCCAAGCCGATTGAGTTCGACATCAACTTCGCCGTGACGCTGCGCCAGGTGACCGTGCGCGGCGTGGCCGGGCGGCACATGTGGGATACGTGGAAGCTGGCGGATGGCCTCTTGGCTTCGGGGAAGCTCGACCCGCGCCCGGTGATCACGCATGAGCTCCCGCTGGAGGAGTTCGACAAGGGCTTCAAGCTGATGACGACCGGCGCGCGCGACACGGGCAAGGTCATTCTGCGGCCGTAGCGGCGTGCCGGGCCGCCTGGCGCATACCGATAAAGGAGTCCGACGCCATGTCTGACAACGGCAAGATCAATTACGAAGAAATCGAAATCGTGGGCGACGGCCGCGGCACGATGCGCGGCGATTACCTGCTCAACACAGACCGCCCGATGGACCGCATCCGCTGGGCGATCGAGTGCTTCCCCGAGTGGGGCAGCTTCCTCAACAAGCAAATCGAGGAGACGAGAGTACCCAGGGGCTCGTACGCCTTCTGGTGGACGGGCGGCATGGGCTTCGTGCTCAAATCGCCGGGCGGGGCAGTGCTCCTCGTGGACAACTATGCCGGCCCGGCGCACTACACCGAGTACGCCTACTGCGGCGTGTGCCGCACGACCGGCTCGCCGACCATCGACTGGATGCGCCTCAACCCGCAGGTGATCGACGTTTTCGGGTTCAAGACGCTGGACGGCGTGTTCTGCAGCCACCAGCACGCCGACCACACCGACATCTACACCCTCAAGGCGGCCACCCAGACCTCCAAATGCAACTTCTACGGGCCGCTCTCGTCGGTGGAGCGCATGCGCAACTTCAAGGTGCCCGAGGCGCGCATCCGCGTGGTCAAGCCCGGGATGAAGATCAAGATCAAGGATGCGATCGTCGATATCCTGCCCAACTACGACCGCATCGCCACGATGACCGGCGGCCCAGGCGTGAAAGTGGAACCTGGGGTGCGCCGCCCGTTTGACGATGTGGCCTGCACCTTCTTCTTCAAGATCGGCGGCTACAACTTCTGCCACCTGGCCGACAGCCTGTTCCAGAACGCCTACGTCACTTTCAAGAAGTACAACATCGACGTGCTGACCCTCAACATCGGCTACAACGCGCCGGGCGGCACCGACAAGATGACCCCCTATGATGCGGTGCGCCTCGCGGAGGCCGTGGGCGCCAAGGTGCTCATGCCCATGCACTGGGACAACTGGGGCAACACCACGGTCGACCCGGACGAGGTGGTGTGGATCGCCAAGCGCCACGTGCCGGATCTCAAGATCATCATCCCCCAGTGGGGCGTCAAATGGATCTTCCCGGCCCAGGCCGAGATTGGCAAGATGAAGTTCGACGACTGGCGCGAACGCTACCGGCCCGAGTACTCGTGGGAGTACGGCAAGCCGGCGCAGGACGCGGCGGCCAAGCGCGGTGAGTTCGTGCCGTACTAAGGAGCTTCACCACAGCCTGCCCCGGGCGCAGGCCGAGGAGATCGCTGACTTCACAGAGAGCCCTGTGGTTGACCCTTCTTGGTCTGGGTGCTCTCCGTGTTCTGTGTGGTAAGTGGGAGCTGAAATGAAACGCGTGGGGTTTATCGGGTTGGGCTTGATGGGCGGGCCGATGGCGGCGAATATCGCGCGCGGCGGCTTCCCGCTCACGGTCTTCAATCGCGATGCAGCCAAAGCCGAGCCGCTGCGTGCCCTCGGAGCGCGTGTGGCAGCTCGCCCAGCGGAGGTGGCCGCCGAAAGCGAGGTCGTCATCACCATGCTCAGCGATGTGAACGCGCTGCGCCAGATGGCCAACGGTCCGCAGGGGTTCCTCGCGACCGCGGCACCCAGCAAGGTGTGGATCGACATGAGCACGGTGGCCCCGGCCCACTCGCGCGAGATGGCCGCTGCGGCCAATGCGGCGGGCTGGCATATGCTTGACGCGCCGGTCAGCGGCAGCACCGGCCCGGCCAAGGAAGGCAAACTCGGCATCATGGTCGGCGGCGAGCGCGAGATCTTCGAGGCGCAGCGTGACGTGCTGAGCGCGATGGGCTCGCACCTGTACTACCTGGGGCCGCAGGGCAGCGGCACGCTGGCCAAGCTGTGTCTGAACCTGCTGGTCGCCGCGCAGATGGCCTCGCTCGCAGAAGCCATGGTGCTCGCGGCCAAGGGCGGGCTCGACCTCGCGCCCATGGGCCAGGTCATCCGCGAAAGCGGCGTCGTGTCGGCGCTCATCGACCGCAAGATCGGCAACATCCTGGAGGGCAACTACGCGGCCGCCTTCCCGCTCAAGCACATGCACAAGGACGTGGGGCTGATGATCGATCAGGGCCACCTCAGCGGCACAGCCCTGCCTCTCACCGGCAGCGTGCACCAGCTGTTCACGGCAGCCAGGGCGCGCGGCCTGGGCGAGGAGGACCTCGCGGCCGTCTTCAAGCTATTAGCCGAGTTGTCCGGGCTCGTAACACACTAGCGTGATATCCGCATTCTGGCAGGAGGGACACCCGTGAAAAACGTGGAGTACTTCGCCCCCGGGACGCTGAAGGAAGCCCTCCAGCTTCTCGGCAAACACGGGAAGGGCATGGCCGTGCTGGCAGGAGGCACGGACCTGGTGCGCAACATGAATCTGGAAAATGCCTATCCCGCGAGTTTCATGTGGATTGGCCATCTCGGGCTGGAGTATGTCAAGAACGTGGATGGCGTGATTCACATCGGAGCGGCGACGCGCATGCAGACCGCCGGCACCTCGAAACTCTTGCAGTCGAAGGCCGCTGCGCTGGCCGAAGCGGCGGGCAAGATGGCCAGCCTGCCGGTGCGTTCGCTGGCCACGCTGGGCGGGAACATCTGCAACGCCTCGCCCGCCGGCGACGCCATTTGCGCCATGCTCGGCCTGGGTGCGCAGGTGGTGCTCAAGAGCACTCGCGGCCAGCGAGTGGTGCCGCTGGAGAAGTTCTTTACCGGGCCGGGCAAGACCGTACGCAAGCCGGACGAGCTGCTGATCGAGATCTTGATCAAACCCACGGCCAAGAACGAAGGCTCGGCCTACGCCAAGGTGGGGCGGCGTCAGGCGCTGACCCTGGCCGTGCTGAATGTGGCCTCGCGTGTAAAGCGCGATACCAAGGGCAACTGTGCCGAGGTGGTCATCGCGGTCGGCGCTGCGGCACCCACGCCCTTGCGCGCGGTGAAGGCGGAGGCCTCGCTGCGCGGCAAGCCGCTCAGCGAGGCGGCCATCCAGGCCGCGGCGGAAATTGCCGCGACCGAAATCAAACCGATCGACGACGTGCATGGCACGGCTTGGTACCGGCGCAAGCTGACCAAGGTGCTGGTGGCGCGCACGCTGCGGGGCGCGGGCGGTCTGCCGGAAGGAGAAGGTTAGCGCCATGACAACCCGAACCATCTCGTTCACTCTGAACGGCCAGGTGGTGGCGGTCCAGGCGCCGGTGGCCATCAACCTGCTGACCCTCTTGCGTGAATACATGGGCATCACCAGCCCCAAGTTCGGCTGCGCCCAGGGCAACTGCGGCGCCTGCACGGTGCTCCTGGATGGCGAGCCGGTCAATTCGTGTATGGTGCTGGCGCCCACGGTCGAGGGGCGCAAGGTGACCACCGTGGAAGGCGTGGGCACGCCCGAGAAGCCCCACCCGCTGCAGCTAGCCATCACCGAGCACTACGGAGCACAATGCGGGTTCTGCACGCCGGGCATGATTATGTCGGGCGTGGCGCTGCTCAAGAAGAACAGCCACCCCTCGCGGGATGAGGTGGTGGCTGCGATTACCGGGAACGTCTGCCGCTGCACCGGCTACAAGAAGATCGTCGAATCGGTGCTGGCAGCGGCCGAGTCGATGAGGTAGCCGGAGGACACCATGGCAGAGACCAACTATGTAGGCCGGCGCCTCCCGCGCTACGACGGCATGCAGCACGCGACGGGCACGACCCGCTACGTGGGCGATATCAAGCTGCCGGGCATGTTGTACGTCAAGGCGTGGCGTTCGCCAGTGCCTTCGGCCAAAATCGTCAAGATCGATGTCAGCCGCGCGCGCAAAATGCCGGGCGTGGTTGCGGTGGTGACCGGCGCGGAGGTGCCGGTGAACGTGTTCGGCGGCGAGCAGCCCGTGCTGACCGACAAGGAAATCCGCTACATTGGGCAAGAAGTGGTGGCCATCGCCGCCGAGAGCGAGGACCAGGCGCGGGAAGCGGTGAGCAAGGTGCGCGTCGAGCTTGAGCAACGCACACCCATCCTCGACCCGCTGCCGGCCATGCAGCCCGGATCGCCCAAGGTGCGCTCAGAGGGCAACCTGATGATGTTTGGCGATCAGGACCACATGCGCATTCGCAAGGGCGATGTGGATGCCGCGTTTGCCAAGGCCGACATCATCGTCGAGAGCTACTTCCGCACTGCGGCCCAGGAGCACTCGCCGATCGAGACTCAGGCCTCCATCGCCTACACCGATTCGATGGGTCGCACCCACGTCTACACCTGCACCCAGGCGGTGTTCTTCAACCACGGCACCATCGCCGCCATCCTGGGCAAGCCGCTTGCGGCGGTGCATATGATCGGCGGGATCGTGGGCGGCGGGTTTGGCTCGAAGAACGACCCGCATGCCGACCACATCTGCGCCGTCGTGTCGCTGTATACGGGCGGCCGCCCGGTCAAGTGGGTGTGGACGCGCGAGGAAGAGTTCGTCGCTTCCACCCATCGCGGCGCGACCCACCTGTGGTTCAAGGACGGGGTAATGAAGGACGGGCGCATCATCGCGCGCAAGATCAAGAGCGTGCGCGACGGCGGCGCCTATCCTTCGACCAACGACTACGTGGTGCGCAAGGCGGCCTACGGTGTGGCCGGGCCGTACAACATCCCCAACGTGTGGGTCGATGCGTACGCGGTCTTCACCAACAAACGCCCCACCAGTTCGATGCGCGGCTTTGGGCTATACCAGGCCTCGTTCGCCTGGGACGTGCAGATGGAACGCATCGCCGAAAAGATCGGCCTCGACAGCTGGCGCCTGCGCTTCCTCAACGCCATTCACGACGGCGACACCTCGGCCACACGCGCAGTGCAATATCACTGCGGGTTGATCGAGGTGATGCAGGCGGCGGCCCGCCGCGCGGGCATCCGGCTCGACGACGACCTCGTCAAGATGTCGTCGAAGGCACGTTAGGAGGGCGCACATGACTAAGAAACGAGGCAGGGGCATGGCCGCCGTCTGGTACTCCACCGGCATGAGCGGTGGAGGCGACCCGAGTCAGGTCGTGATCAAGATGAAGCCCGACGGCAGCGTGGACGTCCTGCTGGGCAGTGTGGATATCGGCCAGGGCGCCCGCACCATCGTGCGCCAGATCGCGGCCCAGGAACTGGGCGTGCCGATCGACAAGGTGAACGTCACGGCGGTCGACAGCGACACCAGCCCGCTCGACACGGGCACGTTCGCCAGCCGGGTGACTCACCAGGCGGGCAACGCCACGATCCTCGCGGCCCGCGAGGCGCGCGAGGTGCTGTTCGAGGTGGCCGCCAAGCAGCTCGGCGTCACCGCCGACAAGCTGGTGGCCGAGGACGGCAAAGTGGTCG
>JAPLGX010000193.1 GCA_026389925.1 Chloroflexota bacterium | reverse complement strand
GAATCACAACAGGCGCCCACCGGGCGCCTGTTGTTTTAGAGCCAGACCCGTTACAGCGTGCGCACGTCGATCACGCGCAGCGCGTGCGGGCGGATCGCTTTCTCCAGCGCCTCGGCCGTGACCCCGCCCACTTTGACGGTGGCCGTGCGGCTGGCGGCATCCTCGCCGCGGAACAGGCCCATGGCGACGATGTTGCCCCCGGCATCGGCAATGGCGCGTGCCAGGTGCGCCAGACCGCCCTTCTCTTCTTTCACCAGGAGAGTCGCGCGCACGCCGCGCTCGCGCGCGCCCATGAACTCGAGGAACAGTTTGAAGAGATCGGTTTCGGTGATGATGCCGACTAGGCTGTCGCCGTGCATGACCGGCAGGCCGCCGATCCGGCGGTCGGCCATGATGCGGGCGGCCTCCTCGATGGGCGTGTCGTCACCGACCGTGACCAGCTCCCGGCTCATGACCTTCTCGACCGTGAGCTTGGAGAGCAAGTAGTTGGGATGGATACGACCGGCGTGCTCATGCGTTCGCGGACGAGCATACGGGCCTCCTCTCTCGGTGGGCGGCAGGCAAGCCTGCGTCCTCTAATCTTACCCTATCGGCGCCATGGGTCCGATCCCGGGCGCCGACACCGGGCTGGCATGCAGGGGCACGCGCCGGCGGCAGGCTTGATCCGTCCGCAGGCTGCCAGGCGGCATGCGTGAAGCGTCACAATAGAAATGATCTTGATTTGACTTGTTGTTGGGGCAATTGGTAGAATAACTACCGAAATTGGAGGTAAAGTGCCTGAGGATCGTTTCGGGCGCAGCATTCATTATCTGCGCATCAGCCTGACCGACCGCTGCAACCTGCGCTGCGTGTATTGCATGCCGGAGCAGATGCACTTCCGGCCGCGGGCGGAGCTGATGCAGGACGAGGAACTGATTGCGCTGACGCAGATGTTCGCGCGCCTGGGCTTCCGCAAGTTTCGCCTGACCGGCGGCGAGCCGACCGCGCGCGAGAACGTGGTGGAGATCGTGCGAGCCATCGCGGCGACGCCCGGCGTGCGCTCGTTGTCGATGACGACCAATGGCATGCTGCTCGAGAAGCTGGCCGAGCCTCTGGCGCGGGCGGGCCTTGAGCGGGTGAACGTCAGCCTCGACACGCTGGACGCGCAACGCTTCCACCGCATCACGCGCTGGGGCGCGCTGGAGCGGGTGTGGGCCGGCGTGCACGCGGCCGAGCGGGCGGGCCTCGTGCCGATCAAGCTCAATGCGGTCGTCGTGCGCGGCTACAATGAGGACGATCTGCCGGGCCTGGCGCGCCTGACGCTCGAAAACGACTGGCAGGTGCGCTTCATCGAGATGATGCCGCTCGGCTCGATCCGTGATTTCCAGCAGACGCAAGTTGTGCCAACGCGCGAGATGATCGCGCGGCTGGAGGCGGCCTTCGGTCCGCTCGAGCCGGTCAGCGCGCGGCCCGAGACCCCGGTGCCGATCCTCGACGGGGAAGCGCGCCTGTACCGCCTGCCGGGCGCGACTGGCACGCTGGGCTTCATCGCATCGGTGACTCAGCCATTCTGCGCGCAGTGCTCGCGCGCGAGGCTCACGGCCGACGGCCGGCTGCGCCTGTGCCTCCTGCGCGAAAGAGACCTGGATGTGCTCTCGCTGCTGCGCTCCGGGCTGGCGAGGCCTGAGATCGAAGCCCGCGTGGGCGAGGCCATCTGGCACAAGCCGTGGGGCCATGGGCTGGCCCACAACGTAGTGGCCGCCAACCGTGTGATGAGCGAGATCGGCGGGTAGTCCATCCGGCCCGGGCCGGCTGGGCGACCTGCCCGGTGCGGGCGCGGGAACTCTTCGCCTCCCTAGAGCGTCTCTCATGGGTAGTACAAATGGCTGAGGGCCTGCCGGACAACTGCGGATACAATAAGCCGTGGACGTCCTGCACGCATCGAACTCCAAGGAGGAGCACACCATGAAACGCACGGCTTACCTTTTCACGCTGGGCCTGGTGGTCCTGGCACTGGCGGCGGGCTGCGTGGGCACGCCGGCGGCGGGCGGCGTGCCGCCCGAGCACGCACTGTACGTGATGGGTGAAGGCAAGGTGGAAGTGACCCCGGATGTGGCCACCGCCACGCTGGGCGTCGAGACGCGCAATGTCGACGTGGCCGAGGCCGTGGGCGAGAACATTACCCGCGCCCAGGCGGTGACGGAGGCGCTCAAGGCGGCCGGGATTCTCGAGAAGGACATCCAGACCGCGGGCTTCAGCGTCTACGCGCAGGATCAATTCGATCAGGCCGGCCAGCCGACCGGCGCGCGCATCTACGTGGTGAGCAACACGGTCAGCTTCATCGCGCGCGATATCCCCAAAGTTGGGGATGTGCTTTCGGCGGCGCTCACGGCGGGGGCCAACACAGTCAACGGCGTGTCCTTCAGCATTGAGGATCCGACTGCGGCCATGGCCGAGGCGCGCCTCAAGGCGATGGAGGATGCCAAGGCGCGCGCCACGGCGCTCGCCGACAGCGCCGGCGTGACCCTGGGCAAGCCGATCTCGATCAACGAGTCGTACACCATGCCGGTGACCAGCTTCGCCACCGATAAGGCCATGGGCTACGGCGGGGGCGGCGCGCCGGTGCCGGTCTCGGCTGGGTCGCTCACGGTCACGGTGCAGGTCTCGATCGCGTACGCGATCAAGTAGCCAAGTTCGCGATAAGATGCACACAGGGCTGCCCTCTCGGGCAGCCCTGTGTCGTTGCGCGGAAGTCAGAACTGGACCTGACCACCACAGGAATGAAGAACATTCACAACCAAAGCGTCTCACCCGATCGGTCCAGATCCTCGCTCAGCGAGGCCGAAAGCCTAAGGGTTAGCCGCCTTAAGCGCGGGCACCTGCCGCTCATCAGTCTGCGCCTGAGCGGATGGCTGCATCTCCACCACCCGGACTATGGGGCCAGGGCGCTCCAGTTGCCACACCTCTCTCCAAACAGGGGCAAAGAAATCATCGGGAAGAAAGCCCTCCCTGGTCCCAGACGCCGGGCGGAATTCCCGAGCCAGTCTGCCGTGTTCCAGGGCATACCCTGTAAGGAGGTCGACCCCCTCCAGTTGAGGGGGAATAGCCAGGACCGTGATGCCGATCCCCCGATCGCGAAACAGGGCCTGCAGCTCCTGCACTCCGGACGGCCGGTAGGCGTTGAGGTCGACAATGTCGTACGTGGGTGGAGCGGGGTAGTCCTTCGCCTCCAGGCGAAGAAGCCATTGGCCGTAGGTCCCGAGGCTCTCCGGGGCTACGGCTTGCTGTCTGAGTAGACTCTCTCGCGATGGTGTTAACTCGAGGAGCTGGAAATTGCTCGTGAGGGTCGCGCCTTCGGGATAGTGAGTCTCGATCCAGCGGCTGGCCTGGGTGCGTGTATCAGTCCTCGACAGGACCCAATCCATTCGCACGCAGGTAACCAGGCCGGGCAGGAGGAGCATGGCGGCAAGCGAGGATTGGCCGACCGGCCCGGCCCAACCAGCCCGCCTGCGAGCGGCCTGCATTATGTCCTCGATCAGGTAGGCCACTGGGATCACCAAGAAGGGGACCAGCACCGCAAGCATTCGCGGATATGTCCCGCTGTACATGCCAAAGGCAATTAGAAGCACGGCCGGAGAGGGGAGGGCGACGACCCAGAGAGTTGTCTTGCGGAATTCTCGGGCCAGCAGGTAGACCGCAGCGGGACCTGCCAGCAGCGTGACCAGGGGCTCATAGTAGAACATGAGCCGTGCCATTGAGGGCAGGTTGCGCATTGACAACATCTGAGAGGTGAACAGGTGAGACCCGGACCGGAGGGAGAACTGGCTGTTCCCCGAAAGCATTCCCAAGGCCAGAGCCGCGAATTCGCTTAGGAAGGACGGATAAAGGAAAAGCGTGAGGCCCGCCAGCACCAAGAGATTCAATATGAAGTCAAGAAGTATAGGAGACGGCGCGTCCGGCCGTAGTCTCTTCAGGTTATGTGCCCGACACACCCAGGCCAGAGCAAAGGGAATGATGATAACGGCACCGTCTTGCAGCGTCCCAATGGTGAGTGCCGATACGACACTGGCTGCGACGGTCCAACGGCGCCCTGTTGTGGTCGCCACCTCGACAAGTAGGATAACGGCCAGGAACGAAATCGTGGCGAGAGGCGCGTGTGGGCGTGCCTGATGGCCGAATTGCACAGGCAGAGGGCTGAAGGCTCCCAAGGCGGCTGCGATCCAGCCGGTGTGCTTGGACCGGAGACGGCGGGCAGCCAAGTACAAAGCTGGGACAATCAAAGCCCCGATCAACGCCAGGACAGACGATCACTGCAACAAGATGCATCTTGGCGCGCTGGGCGAAAAGCAGAGACGCAAAGCTGCCCGCTGACGTAATCGCCCCCGAAATGCGGAGGACAAGAAAGAGTGCCCCATAAGCGCCCAAGAGCATGAGCGGAAGAGCGAGGGGGTACTTGAGACCACCCCCCAAATTGATGTCTTAACCCGGGCCCCCGGCTAGGTTCTGCCCAACCCCCGTGGCCTCACGAACAATCTGGGTATCTGGAATATGGACAATCGAGGAGGCGGCACCCCATATTCGCAAGGCGAAGCCTACGCATGTCAGTGCGGTTAGGCAGGCTGTTCTGGCATCAGGAGGTCGTAACCCTCCAATCCTCATGCAAGGCCTCTCCCCGAGGTGAGCTATTGTGCCCCTAATGCATTTCCTGGCGTTGGCGTTTTCGCAAGCTGATCGATCTTCTCTCCTAGCGCGTCAAACCCGCCCTGCCAGAAGGCGCGCTCCTGCATGTGCAGTCCGGCGCGAGTCAGGATCTCGTTCGGACTGGCCGAGCCGCCGGCCGAGAGCAAGTCCAAGTAGCGCGGGATGAAGGCGCGCCCCTCCGCCTGGTATTGGCGGTACAGGGCGAGCACCAGCAGCTGGCCGAAGGCATAGGCATACACGTAGAAGGGCACATCGTAAATGTGCGGGATCGAGACCCACTCCCAGCGGAATTCATCGGCCACCTCGACCGCCTCGCCAAACTGGGCGTGCAGGTTGTCGAGATAGGCCTGGCACAACTCGTCGGTCGCCGCGCCGGCCTGTACCCGCTGGTGAGCCTCCTTTTCGAACAAGGCGAAGAAGGCTTGGCGCCCGATCGTGGCGTAGGCGTCATCCAATTGGCGGAACAAGAGATCGCGCCGCACGCCCGGGTCGCTTTCCTCGGCCAGCAGCTGGTCGATGAGCAGCATTTCGGCGAAGGTGGAGGCCGTTTCGGCCAGCGGCAGCGAGGCGTGGAAGGTGAACAGCGGATGATGCGCGGCCAGCATCGAGTGGATGGCATGGCCCAGCTCGTGAGCCAGGGTTGCGACATCGTCGGCCCGGCCCTGGAAGTTCGAGAGCACCCACGGCGTCTGGCCGGGGACGGTCGAGGCGCAGAAGGCGCCCGAGCGTTTGCCCGCGCGCACCTCCGAATCGAGATGGTCTTCCGCCATCACGCGCTCGGCCAGTCGGGCGAGCTTGGGCTCGAATCGCTCCATACTGCCCAGCACGAGCTGGGTGGCCTGGGCAAAGGTGTAGCGCTTGTCGGAGACCGCCACCGGCGCGTAGAGGTCGTAGCGCCTGAGCCGCGCGAGGCCCAGCCAGTGCGCTTTGAGGCGGAAGAAGCGCTGGAAGAGGCCCGCGTTCTCGCGGCACACCTCAAGCAGCGTGTCGACCACCGCATCCGGCAAATCGTTGTGCAGGTTGCGCACGGCCAGAGGCGACCCAAAGCGCCGCAGGCCAAGGTGCTCATTGTGCCAGTCGCGCGCGAGGGCCGAGTAGATCTGCGAGAGCAGCGGGCCATCGCCCCCGTAAACGCGGTACAACTCCTGATAGGCCGCGGCGCGCAGGTCGGGGTCGGCCTGGCGCACGTGAACCATCAGCTCGCCGCGGGTGAGATTCTTCTTCTCGCCCGCCACCCCGAACTCGAACTGGTAGCGGTTGGTGATCATCGAGTACAGCGTTTGCAGGGCGCGCGCGCCGGTCACGTCTTTCAGATTGATCACTTTCTCTTCCGGCTCGCTGAGGGTGTGCGGGCGGAAGTGGCGCATCTCCTCCAGATAGTAGCGGTACGCGCCGGAGGAGGCCAGCAGCCGCTGCGCGTGCGGCTCCTCAAGCCCCTTCCACCACAAGCTGAAGAAGAGCACGCGGTTGGCGACTTCGGCCAGACGGTTTTCGAGCGAGGCCAGAAAGGCCTGCGCCGCCTGATCCTGTGTGTTCTCGGAAAACCGCAGTTCGGCGAAGCCGGAGATGCGCTGAATGAGGTGCGTGATCCCTTCGAGCGCTTTCAGCTCTTCAAGGAAGACTCCCGTGTCGATCTCCGGCGTGAGCCGCGAACGCGTGCCTTCAAAACGGGTAACCCGCTCTTCGAGTTCCGCGAGCGCCGCTTTCATCTCGGGCGAGCCCTGCCCGGGGAAAAGATCCATGAGCGACCAGCGCTTCTGCGTATACGTCCCTGTCATGACCCTCTACCTCCCCGTGGTGAGTGTGCGTCGGGCGCCCGTGGCGCGCGGCGCAGGATGGCCCGGGTAACCGCGCTTGCGCAACTTCTCGCGCAGCCGGTTGATGGGCTGGCGGCGGCGTGTGCGCGGGTCGCGGTAAGGACCACACCTCCCACCCGTTACACGGCGCGCGGGGCAAGGCGTGCGCGATCTGGTGTATCGAGCCGCGCCGCGTGCCGGCCTGCAGCCAACCGTCGGCCAGGACGCGCGCGGAGGTCTTGCTGTGCGGGCCGAAATACAGCGTGGCGCCCGGCCGCAAGAGCCCGCGTTCGAGCAGCGCGCCGAAGGGAATGCGCGAGAGGGCGCGCGGATTGAGCGAGGCAAGCGCGGCGGGCGGAAGGACAGGCGCAGGCTCACGCGCGAGACGCCGCCGGGCGAGGGCGACGTAGGTCGCCTCACGCTCGATGCAGATCCAGTGCCGGCCCAGGCGGCGCGCGGCGACGCCGGTCGTGCCGGTGCCAAAAAATGGATCGAGCACGACCTGGCCCAGGCTCGAACTGGCCAGCTTGCACGCGGTAGA
>JAPLGX010000315.1 GCA_026389925.1 Chloroflexota bacterium | reverse complement strand
CGTCGAATACTTCAACCGAGCACGGCCACACCAGGGGATTGGGCAGAGGATTCCAGGGGGGACTGTTCCCCTGCCAACCTGGCCGAGGCGAGGAAGGCTCATCACGGTTCCTGTCCTCAATGGATTGCACCTCGACTACCGGCGTGATGTGTGAGCCGGGAGTGCCCCATTCAACCTCGGACGGGGTTTTCGGCTAGCACAGGGGTTTTCGGCTAGCACAAGGGAGACGCTCGAGGGGAATCAGAAAGTGGCAACCCTGCCAGCTAGCGGCTCGATCTTGGACGCCCTGCGCGGTCTGTCCTGCTTCGTTGTGGGAGACATGCTTGAGGACGCCCCGACATTGCAAGAGGTCCTTGAGGATTTCAGCAATACTCGCCTTCAGTGGAGGTAGATCCCGCGTCGCCGTCAGCCAAACACGACGCATGTCCACACTAAAGTAGTCGTGGATGAGCTTGTCCCTCATCCCCGCCATGTCTTGCCAAGGGATACTCGGACTGCGGTTGCGCACGTCATCCGAGAGCCGCTTCGTCGCCTCGCCAATGATTTCGAGTTGGCGCACCACTGCGTCCTGCGTGCGCCGATCCTCGAAGAAGTCGCGCTCGTCTAAGCCCTCGAGATAGACTTCAATCCTGGCTATTGCCTCCAAGATGTGCTGAAGGTAGACGGACTCAGCTCGCCTCATAGACAACCCGCAGGTCGTCCCGGATGCGCTCGCGGATATACGGGCTTATGGCCTCTTCCGTAAGTAGATCGACCTTTCGTCCGATCGCAACGGAGAACTCCCTCTCGATGCGAACAACGTCAAGGAGGCTCTTGTCCCTTGGCAGTTCGGCGATCAGATCGACATCACTTCGATCCGTCGCTTCCCCTCGAGCGACCGAGCCAAACAGAAGCAACCGAGGGACATCGTTCCTTCGGCAGACCTCTGCGAGCTTCTTGAAATCGATCCCGCGGCTTGCCATGGTCTTCGCTCCAGAAGCGATTATACCTCCTCTTCCTCCCGCTGGGCGTGTCAGGCAGATGTGAGTGGCCTGTCATGGCTGACGGCGGAGAGGTGCGCCATCTCACGATGCGATTGCCTTCCAGGATCGGCGCAGAAGTCCGTCCCCAACTGCAGCGGCATCAGTTGACGGGGTCCAGGGCGTCTCATAGAATCAATTCTTCGGGTCAGCGCGCTCCGAAGGTCTTCCAGTACAATGGACGCGAACGCGATGGGACGCCTTCCACTCAAACCGAGGCCAATTCAATGCCCACTGTTCGCGTGAACTGGCAACAATTGAAAGGCCGCCAGCTTGAAACGACGACGGGCACGAGTTTTACCGTTGTGCGAGTCACGGCCACGCACGTGACCATCCAGCCCCAACGCGGCTCACGCAACTACGCGCTGTCCATTCCCGGCGAGTTGGAACGTGGTGTGGCCGTTTACGCTGGCGCGGCTGTCTTTCCAACGCCGGCCGCGCTGCGCATGATTGGCGTCCGGCCCATCCTGACCTCGTATGCCTGGGGCGTTCTGAAAGCAGTGCTGGTAGACGGGATCGGATTGCAAACGATTCGTAGGGTCGCCCTCAAAGACATTGCCGGTCTTTGGCTTATCACGGAGATGCCGGACATGGACGAGGCTTACCTGAAGGAAGGCCTCGGCCCGCCGAGTATGCAACTTCATGCCCCCGCTTCCAAACACCTTTGGGGCCAGTACCAGATCGGCCTCTCAACTGGCAGCCTGCAGGGTGATCTCCGCGAGTTCGGTGGCGAGCAAGTGGTGATCTTCGGCCACGCAGGCATGGACGAAATGGATCCGGTCAACGGCGGCGGCTGGATGCGGCTCCTCGACGCCGGCACTTTGGAGGGCGAATTCATGGGAAACGCGGGACGTTTTACCGCGAAACGGGAGAAAACGAAGAGCAATTCTCGCCAACGATCACGGCGGTGATGTAAACCTCTTGGGGTGGGGCTGGCACACTTCTCGCCCTGGCACATGAGCCATCCAATACGAAGAGACAAGAATGAGCGATGGCCAATACTAAGAATTCCAAACGATAGACCGCTTGCTGACGGAAGCAGAGCAGACGGAAGTTGAAGAACTGCCCAGCCATATCGACCTCACGGCGAGCTGGGGAGTGGTGACGTACAGCTGAGGCGATTTTCGCCACGACCCCAAGCAAGTCCTGAGCTGCTATTTGGACGCCTGCCTGTACGTGGCAAACCGCGGCACGCGGAGACTGATGTTCCGTTTTCCTCAGGGGCTCCATGATCTCGCTGCCGTCAAGCCATACTGCCGCGAGGGGTTTATCGAGTTTACAAGACTGGCCGCGGACCAGATACTGGCAATTGATCTCAACGAAGAGAATGGATCCGGTTGGGTGGAGGCCAAAGGTTTTCTGTCCGGTTTAGTCCAACTGCGCAATGACGTCTTGGACGGGGACTAGCGTTGCCTGTACCTGGCGTGGTTGAAGGTAGTCACGTCGGATGACCCTGAAGATGCAGCTGCCGAGCAGGAACCGCCTGTGCCGGCCGGGTTATGCCCGGCGCTCAAGCATAAGCTACGGGGCATACTCAGAACGTCGCCTTCTCCGAAAGACCCGCCCCGCCAACCTGTGCGCGAGCTTCTGAGGAGCTGTCCTGGCCGAAAACCCCATCCGCCCGACTTCAAACCTGGCAACAATCTCGGAGACGCTCCCGATTGTGGCAGGAGCAACAGGAATGTCGGCTGCGAAGCATTGCGGTGGTCACGACAGAGTCAGCCCCCGATTCGAATTCCTCATTGACATCATGACCCCGATCGACTATTGTGTGATTCGATCGTGCCATCGAAGACATCCGGGCATGCGTGCATCGCGGAACTCCGGGCAGCCTGGGGAACGTGGAAATGCTCTCCGAGGCCCCTTCCCCAGGAGCGAAGCTCATAACCCGGAGGTCCCAGGTTCGAGTCCTGGCCCCGCTACCTTGAAAGAACCGTAGCCCACCAGGCTACGGTTCTTTGCTTGGCCTGATGAATTGCGATCGCGAAAATCCCTTCCGAGAGGAGATTCTCGCATGTACCGCACTTCATCGGGCTCGTCTGGTAACCATAGCTCTCCGGGCTCCTCCGAAAGCGCTGTTCGGTCCAGCCCCCTCCCCCTCAGCAAGGCCCTGGTCGGGTTCACCAACGCCAAGCTGGCCGAAGGCCTCAGCCAGCGCACGGTCGATTCCTACCTTGAAGACCTGCAGAAATGGGTCGAGCGCACCGGCGACCGGGAGATCGACAAGGTGACCGGGGCCGACATCAGCGCGTATCTGGCATGGCTCCGCACCGAGTCCATCCCCCACCGCTTCAGTGGCAAGACCCATCCCCTCTCCCCCAAGACTGTCCGGAACACCTGGATCGCGATGTCCGCCCTTTTCCGCTGGGCCGAACGCGAACTCGCCCTTCCCTTGCCCATGACGGAGGTCCGGGCCCCCCACTCGCCGAGACCCCCTGTGCCCGAACTCACCCGCGAAGAGGTCGAACGCATGCTCAAGGCCTGCACCTATTCGCGCGAGGCGGTATCTCCCATTCGGCGCTCCTTCGTGATGCGCCGGCCGACGGCCAACCGCGACATCGCGCTCCTCCTCGTTCTCCTGGACACGGGGGTGCGTGCCTCCGAGCTGTGCGCACTGAAGGTCGAGGACGTCGACCTGAAGACAGGGAAGGTCGAGATCAAACACGGGGTGGAGGGCGGAGCCAAGGGTAGCAAAGGCCGGACGGTGTACCTGGGGAAGGCGACCCGACGCGCGCTGTGGCATTACCTTTCGGGTCGCGAGGACCACCTATCTGCGCTCCGGCGGAGATGTGTTTGTGTTCACCCTCCAGCAGATCCTGGGCCATGCCAGCCTGGACACGGTTCGTATCTACGCGCGGATCGCCCAGTCCGACGTTGCTCAGGCGCATCGCAAGGCGAGCCCGGTGGACAACTGGAGGCTGTAAGGCAGGCGCGCCGCGCGTGAGCGGCAAGTAAGTAGTCTCCCGTCCCACCACACAATAGTTGTGGCAGCAATCCACCAGTGCGCGAACAAGAACTGCGCGCCATCGATCGGGAATTGGATTTGCAGGGCCCGCCCGCTCCCCACTGGCCCCTCGGTTGGAGGTCGCCCTGAGTCTCTCCCCTTCCTCACTAGGAGTCCGAAATGAAACTGCTGATACCTTCCGTATTTGGTTCTGTTAATCGACACTAAGATCTAAAGAACGCCCCATTTGGCGGGCAAAACCCGCCAAACACCCCTTATTTGCCTCCTCTCCGCGGGAATTTCCAATTCGCCTCAAACCTTTTCGGGTATCATCGGATATATACAGTGTGAGCGCTCATTATATGGTTCATCGGGAATTGCAGTGATATAGGGGAAGATATAGGGGTGTTGGGCGGGCTTCGCCCGCCCAACACCC